>SCVR01000145.1 GCA_004296805.1 Dehalococcoidia bacterium | reverse complement strand
GTGGCATTCCGCGAGATCGGTGAGGAGCAGGCCCGTGGCTAGTCAGACAGACCGCAGCGCGAGCGTGTCACGCATCACCTCGGAGACGAACATCTCCGTGGCGCTCAGCGTGGACGGCACCGGCCACGCTGATGTTCAGACAGGCATCGGCTTCTACGACCACATGTGGACGGCCTTCGCGAAGCACGGCCGCTTCGACCTCACCGTCCGCGCCTCCGGCGACCTGCACATCGACGCCCACCACACGATGGAGGACGTGGCGCTGGCCGTCGGCCAGGCGTTCGACGAAGCCCTCGGCGACCGGGCGGGCATCCGGCGCATGGGCGACGCGCTCGTGCCGCTGGACGAGGCGTTGATCCAGGCAGTCATCGACATCTCCGGCCGCCCATTCGCCGCCGTAGACCTCGCCTTCATCGGTGAGCGGATGGGCGAGGCGCCGACCGAGATGGTGGCGCACGTCCTGCGCTCATTCGCCACGGCCGCACAGATCACCCTGCACGTCCGTATGCTCGCGGGCGCTAACGACCACCACGTTGCCGAAGCGACGATGAAGGCGCTCGGCCGCGCCCTCGACGCCGCCACCACCCTCGACCCCCGCATCGCCGGCACCGTGCCGTCGACCAAGGGCACGCTGACGACGTGAGTGACGCACAGCCGCTCCTCGCCTTCGCCCTCGAACTCGCCGACGAAGCGGACCGCATCTCGATGGGGTTCTATCGAGGTGAACTCGGGACCGAGGCGAAGGCGGACGGGTCGCTCGTCACGCTCGCGGACAAGGCCGTGGAGACGCGGCTGCGCGAGTTGATCCTCGCGCGGTACCCGGAACACGCCATCCTCGGCGAAGAGCAGGGGCACACGCCGGGGGCCTCGGGCACACGTTGGATCATCGACCCGATCGACGGGACGCACGGGTTTACGCGCGGGTTGCCAGTCTGGGCGTCGCTGATCGCCGTCGAGGTGGACGGGCGCATCGAGGCCGGGGTGGCCTCGGCGCCGGCGCTCGGCACGCGGTGGTGGGCCGGGCGCGGCCTGGGGGCGTACCGCGGCGCGACCGGGACGCGGTCGCACGCGGGGGAGCGCATCCACGTCTCCCTGGTCGCACGCCTCGATGCCGCCCAGGTGCTGTACGGCGCGTGGCGGT
This sequence comes from Dehalococcoidia bacterium, assembly GCA_004296805.1. Taxonomy (GTDB): domain Bacteria; phylum Chloroflexota; class Dehalococcoidia; order UBA2979; family UBA2979; genus SURF-43. The sequence continues at coordinate 3,032 of SCVR01000145.1, read as the reverse complement.
ACACGGCGGACCGCTGGCCGGGGTTCGAGGCGCTGCTGCGGTCGGCGTGGCGGACACGCGGCTACGGAGACTTCTGGCAGCACTGCCTCGTCGCGGAAGGCGCAGCCGAGGTCGCCCTCGAAGGCGACATCAGCCCGTGGGACATCGCCGCCCTCCTAGTCATCCTCGAGGAGGCGGGCGGCCGCCTGACCGACGCCCGGGGCGTCCCCACCATCGACGCCGGCCACTGCGTCACCTCGAACGGCGCGATCCACGAGGAGACGCTGCGCGTGCTCCTCGGCGGTGCGGCAACGACGGGGGCGGGGTGGTAGTTAGGCCGTAGCCAGCGCTGCGACCTCGAACTCGAAGTCCTCGATCACGGCGTTGGCGAGCAGCTTCTGGCACATCTCACGGACGGCGGTCGAGGCTTCGACTTCGGAGGCGGCTTCGAGGGTGATGTCGATGCGCTTGCCGACGCGGACGGCCTGGATGCCGCTGAAGCCGAGCGACTGCAGGCCGCCGGCGACGGCGAGGCCCTGCGGGTCGTTCACCAGCGGGCGGAGCATCACGTTTACGTGGGCGATGTAGCGGGCCATCGGAACTCCTCGATGTGTTCGATCGCTGATCAGGCTGCGGGCGGCGGTAGGTCGTCGCCCGTGATGCGTCGGTACGCCTCGAGGTAGCGCGCGGAGGTCGAGGCGACGACCTCGGGCGGCAGCACAGGGGCGGGGGGCGACTTCGACCAGCCGGTGGCCTCGAGCCAGTCGCGCAGCGGCTGCTTGTCGAACGACGGCTGGTCATGGCCGGGCTCGTACTGGTCGGCAGGCCAGAAGCGGCTGGAGTCGGGCGTCATCACCTCGTCGATCAGCACCGGCTCGCCGTCGAGCATGCCGAACTCGTACTTCGTGTCCGCCACGAGGATGCCGCGCTCCGCACAGACGTGCGCCCCGTACCGGTAGAGCGCCAGCGAGCGCAGTTTCACCGCGTTCGCCGCCGCCTCGCCGATCAGCGCCTCGACTTGCTCGTAGGTCATCGGCGCGTCGTGGGCGGGCGGCTCAGCCTTCGAGGACGGCGTGAACAGCGGGTCCATCAGGCGATCACACATCTTCAGGCCGGGCGGGATCACGTTGCCGGACACTGCGCCAGTGGCGAGGTAGTCCTTCCACCCGCTGCCCGTGATGTAGCCGCGCACGACACACTCGACCGGCAGCACCTCGGCACGCCGCATCACCATGCTCCGCCCGAAGTAGCGCGGGTCGGTCACGCCGAACTCGGCAGCGTTCGCGGCGTCGAGGATCGCGACAAACGCGTTGGGGACGACCTCGGAGGTGCGCGCATACCAGTAGGCGGAGAGCCGGGTGAGCACCTCGCCCTTGCGTGGGATGCCGTTCGGCATCACGACGTCGAAGGCGGACACGCGGTCGGTGGCGACGAGCAGCAGCCGGTCGCCGGGGAGCGCGTAGAGGTCGCGCACCTTGCCCTGGTGCACCTTCGGCAGCGAGAGGTCCGTCGTGAGCATCGGCTCGGCAGACGTCGAGTTCATCGGGCCACCTCCGCGGGCTTCCTGACTGGCTCGAGCAGGCCGATGCGACGGAAGGTGTCGTCCACCCACGTCAGGAACGCCTGCGGGTCGAAGATCGCATCGAGTTGCTGCGCGGTGAGCCGCGAACCAACCTCGGGGTCCGCGTCGAGCAAGGCCCGGAGGGGACGCTCCTCGCGCCACGCGGTCATCGAGTTGCGCTTCACGATGTTGTAGGCGGCCTCGCGGGTCATGCCGGACTCCAGCAGCGCGTTGAGCACCTTCGAGGAGTAGATGAGGCCCTGCGTGCGCTCGAGGTTGCGGAGCATCCGATCCGGGTAGACGACGAGGCCGTCCATCACGCCAGTGAAGATGTGCAGCGCGTAGTCGAGCAGGCCGCAGGCGTCCGGGAGGATGATCCGCTCGGCGCTCGAGTGCGAGATGTCGCGCTCGTGCCACAGGGCGACGTTCTCGAGGCCGGTCACGGCGTAGCCGCGGAGCGTGCGCGCGATGCCGCAGACGCGCTCGCACAACTCCGGGTTCCGCTTGTGCGGCATCGAGGACGAGCCGGTCTGGCTCCCCTCGTCGAACGGCTCCTCGGCTTCGAGGATGTCCGTGCGCTGGAGGCCGCGGATCTCCGTCGCGAACTTTTCGAGGGACGCGCCGACGCCCGCGAGCACCTCGACATAGAAGGCGTGGCGGTCTCGCTGGATCACCTGGGTCGTCACCTTCGCGACCTCGAGGCCAAGGCGGGCGCAGGCGTGCTCCTCGACGCTCGGCGGGACCGAGGCGTGTGTGCCGACCGGGCCGGACATCTGACCGACCGCGATCTGCTTCCGCGCCAGCGCGAGGCGTTCCTCCTGGCGGCGCAGTTCCTCGACCCAGACGGCGAGCTTCATCCCGAAGGTGGTCGGCTCCGCGTGGACGCCGTGCGTGCGGCCGATGCAGACGGTGTCCTTGTGCTTCAGCGCCTGGCGCGCGATCACCTCGCGCAACCGCACCACGCCAGCGGTGATGATGTCGAGCGCCTCGACCATCTGGAGGCAGGTCGCCGTGTCCCACACGTCATTCGACGTCAGCCCGTAGTGGACCCAGCGTGACTCCGGCCCTAGCGACTCGGCGACGGAGCGCAGGAACGCCGTCACGTCGTGGTGGGTCTCTTCGATGTACCGGTTCACCGCGGCGACATCGACTTTCGCGTTGGCGACCACTTTCGCCACGTCCGATGCGGGTGCGACGCCCTCGGCGCCCCAGGCCTCGACGGCGGCGACTTCGACCTTCAGCCACAACTCGAACTTGCGGTCGTCCGACCAAATGCGGGTCATCTCAGGACGGGAGTATCGAGGGATCATCGGCGCACCTCCGGGGAGTCGGGCGCTACAGCGGACGAATCGGGGTTAGTCGTAGTCATGCGCGAACTCCTCACGGACGGGCGCGAAGACTTCGATCAGCCGAGCGGACTCGATGGTGCGCACGGAGTGTCGCGCGCCGCCGGGGATGAGGTAGCCCCCGCCCGCGAGCACTTCGCGGTCGG
>SCVR01000144.1 GCA_004296805.1 Dehalococcoidia bacterium | reverse complement strand
GAGCTCGGCCTGCTCCTTGTCGACGAGGTCCTGCCGCTTCGCCTTCGCGTACTCGGTGATCGAGTCCCGGCGCTGCTTCGCTTCCTTCTGCAGCACGCGCGTGACGTCGGCCTCGTCGAGGGCACGGCCGAGTTCGATGCGGGCGTTCTCCATGCTGGCGATCATGAGACGGAGCGCGTCACGACGGACGTTGTCCTTCGCCTTCCATGCCGTGGTCATGGCCTCGCGGATCGATTCGGTGCTGGCCATCGTGCCCTCCTCAGGCGCTGGACCCTGAGACAACGAACCCCGGCTGAGCCGGGGTCCGATTCATACGATGCGTCCCGGCCCGCGCCGGCCTGCGACTAGTAGTCGCGGCGCGACCCGGTGCGCGCGGCAGCCTTGCGCAGCTTGCGGCGGCGGGCGGCTTCCTTCTTCTTGCGGCGCTCGGACGGCTTTTCGTAGTACTCGTGGCGACGAGCGTCCGTGAGGATGCCGTCTGCCTGAACCTTCTTGTTGAAGCGGCGCAGGGCCGCTTCCAACGATTCCGAGTCGCCGACCGAAATGTCCGTCACTCGTACCACCCCCAGCCCAGCGCCATGCCGGGCTTCGCAATCACTGTGTCCCGCGTGGCCTCGTTGGAAGCGTCCGACGGACGCGCTCAGATTCGACGCGCATTAGCCATCGTATGGACGCCCGACGCACAGCGTCAAACCAGAGATTCCTCGGATCGCCACGACAACGGCCGCCCGAAGGCGGCCGCGGTGGTCCCTCGTCCGAGATCTAGTCGGCGGAGGGGAGGACCTTCGGCTGAAGTTCTTCCATGCCTCGTCCGTTGACGTTCAGGTTCACGTCTGCGGGCTTGTCGCCGGGCTTGATGCAGAGCACCTCGACCCCGGTGGTCTCGTCCTTGTAACGCTTGCCGAGTGCAACAGCCATAGCGAACCTCCTACAGCTGCTCGAGCGGCTTTTCGCCGCAGCGCAGTTCCGCGTCGTTGGAACCCTTGGTGACGATGAACTCGGCACCACAGTCGGGGCACTTGTAGCGCTTCCCGGTCACAGCAGGCATGAGACCCCCCTCAAATCACACTCTCGCAGCCGGCAGATGCCGCCGGCCCTGTCGCGCGGGCCCGAAGGCCTACGGCTCGACGGTCTTGATGAACGTGACGAGCGCCTTGATGTCGGCCTCGTTCAGGCCAGCCGCGCCCCAGGACGGCATCGCCGTACCGGGCCGGCCGTTCTTGATCGTCTGGAAGTAGAAGTCGTCCGTGTTGGTCAGCTTCGCCGGGGTGAGCGCCGGACCCACGATGCCCTGGCGCTTGTTGCCGTGGCACGTGGCGCACGTCTTCTGGAAGAAGTCAGCCACCGCGACACCCTGAACCGTCGGGCCGCTCGGCGCGGCCTTGGGGGCCGCGGCGGCCGCGGCCGGTGCACCACTGCCCGCGAGCGGCTTCAGCGGGTCGCGGTCGTAGAACTCCTTGGCGGTCAGCGGGTTGAACTGCCCGCAGTTCTTCGTCGTCAGCGACAACTTCGCCGGGTCAGTGACCAGGATGTCTTCCTTCTTCGTCGGCGGTGTCGTCGCGGAGTCGTGCTCGTGCCCGATCTCGGTCACGAGGTCCCAGCGGCCGCGCGTGATCATGAGCACGAGGTAGTTGATCTGCGTGTCGGACAACGGGCCACCGTGGTGCTCGGACCAGGTTGGCATGGCGGTGTTCGTGCGTCCGCAGGCAATGGTGTTGAAGAGGAAGTTGTGCAGGGCCGTCGCCTCGCCATCGGGCGTCGGCTCGTACTGCTTGTCGCCCTTCGGGACGACGAGGAACTGCGGGCGGTTGAGCGCCGGGGCGATACCGCCCTCTTCGGTGCCCTTGCCCTCGAGGCCGTGACAGGTGCGGCAGTTGTTCACGAAGATCGTGGCGCCGCGCTCGGCCTTCAGCTCTTCCTGGTTCTCACGTGCGGCCTCGGCGCGGCCGTTCTCGCGGGCGATGTAGGCGCCGAACGTCAGGAAGGCGACGAACAGCAGCCCGATCATCACGTTGACCTGCTTGCTCGTGTTCATACGTTCACCATTCCGTCGCGCGTCTCGACGTGCTCAGTCGTATCCAGCGGCCCGGCTAACCCGGCAGCCCTGGCGCCTTGATGGCGCGCGTTGGGTTGTCCGGCCCGCCCTTGGTGATCTTGCCGGTGTTGACGGTGATGTTGCCGCCACCGTCGACCGTAATCGCCATGGTGTCCATCGAGCGGGGCGCGGGGCCGAAGACCCGGACGCCCGCCTTCGTGTACGTGGACCCGTGACACGGGCAGCGGTACCAGCCCTTGTCACCTTCGTAGTCGAACGACTGCCGCCACGGCACCGTGCAGCCGAGGTGGGGGCACTTGCGCCACAGGGCGAGCAGGCCAGCCGCACCGCCCGTGCCGCCAGCACGCGTCTCGGAGGGGTCGAGGTTCGCGAGCCAGAACTGGCCTTCTGAGAAGGCCTTCGGCTCCGCGCCCTTGACGAAGTCCTTCACATTACCGGCCGGGACCGGGGCGCCGAAGCCCTTCACGTTCCGGGGGTAGAGGTAGTCCAGCAGCAGCCCGACCGTGCCAAGCAGCGTCACGCCGAGGCCGCCCCAGAAGGAGGCGCGGATGAAGTTCCGGCGCGACACGTCGTGGTCGAGCGGGGTGACCGCCGCCGCGGGGACAGCCCCTGCATCTGCGACCTGCGTCTTCCGCGTCGCCAGCGCCTGCTTCCAGGCGTCCGTGGGCGAGGTAGTTTCGTTCGCCATGGTCGTCCCTCTCAGCCGCTCGCTACTTCTCCGCGAAGATCGTGTACGGGACGAGCGCGAGGCCCTCACCGCGGAAGAACGTGCCGACGATGGTCAGCATGACGTACACCGCGATGAACCCGGAAAACTGCAAGATCATGTGGTCTCGTTTGGTCTGAGCGATCTTCGCCTTCCAGCAGACGATCGACAGGACGATCGGCAACCCGATCATCGTGCTCACCGGGATGATCTGCTCGACCAGCAAGCCCGGGATGTTGATGTCCAGGTGCATCTTCGGCAGGCCCAGCAGGTCAATGCGGAGCACCTTGTCGCCGAGTGGCACCTTCGTCCACGACTTCGGCCACGGAATATCGTTCTGGATGGCACGGAGGTTTCGCAGCGCTGGGATGGGCCAGGCCGTGCCCGTGACCTTCTCCCACAGTTTCGCGTGCTGGGCGTCGTCGAAGAGGATGAGGAGCAGCGTGCCGATGGCGCCTGTCCCCGCGCCGACGTACATGTTCAGCCAGGCGCGCGGCGTCGACAGCCACTCACCCTGACCCTCGGCCGTGTTGTCGTAGTACGGGATCGCGCCGAGTGCGATCAGGGCGATCGTCGGCACGATGACGCCAGCAAGCGCCGGGTGCATGTGCAGCAGCAGTTCCTGCAGGTTCAAGAAGTACCACGGCGCCTTCGAGGGGTTCGGCGTCACGGCTGGGTTCGCCCGGTCGAGGAGCACCGCGTCTACGAGGACAGCCAGCGCGACGATCAGGACGGTGAACAGCACCGCCGAGATGAACTCGATGAAGACGAGGTCAGGCCAGACGAGGAGTTCTTCCTCGCGCTGACGGCGCTTGCGAGCCTCGACAGCACGCGAGGCGGCGACGGGTTGAGTTTGAGCAGCGGCCATCGTGCGTTCCTCCCCCGACTACAGCGGCCGGGCCAGGCCGCCGTCGCGGCGGATCCGCCAGAAGTGGACCGTCATGAACACGGCCGCCATAAGGGGGAGGCCGATGACATGCAGTGTGTAGAACCGGATGAGCGCCGCCTGGCCTACCTGGAAACCACCGACCAGCACGAAGCGGTTCGGCTCACCCAGCAGCGGGGCGGAACCCACCATGTTCGTGCCGACCGTGATGGCCCACAGTGCCAGCTGGTCCCAGGGCAACAGGTACCCGGTGAACGAGAGCAGCAGCGTGAGGACGAGCAGTACGACGCCGACGACCCAGTTGAACTCCCGGGGTGGTTTGTACGCGCCGGTGTAGAACACCCGCATCATGTGCATCAGCACGGTGAGCACCATGCCGTGGGCCATCCACCGATGCATGTTGCGCATCAGCTGGCCGAAGCGGACGTCCGTCTCCAGCGCCAGGATGTCCTCGTACGCCCGGTCAACCGAGGGCACGTAATAGAACATCAGCAGCACGCCAGAAATGGTCAGGCCGAGGAAGAGGAAGAACGAGAGGCCACCCAGACAGAACGTGTGGGTGATCTTGACGTGGGTGCGGTGGATACGCGTCGGGTGCAGGTGAAGGAAGACGTTCGTGGCGACTGCCAGCATCTGGTTACGCGGGGTGTTCGGGTACCCGGAACGGAAGATCGAGCGCCAGAGGCGATTCGTGAAAATCGCGTCATAGACTCGGTCGCCCATCGACCGGCGTTCCGGAGATTCCGTCGCCGCCATCAGCCTGCCTCGCCATCCACCCCCGGCACTCCGAGGGTCGCTGCCAATCTGTGGGTGCCCGCCTCAGCGAGCGGAGGCGTGTTAGGCCTCCCACCACTTTCCGAGCATCACCATGACGCCCAGACCGAACATGAACGTGAAGAAGACGCCGAGAAGTTCGAGGCCTTCGCCTTCACCCAACATGTCGACCTCCGAAGCCCACGACCGCGCCGGCCAGATTGCCACGGCCGCCATAAGGCACGCGCAGCCGAGGCTGCAGGGCCGCCGCGAATGTAGCGAGGCGGCCTCGATACGGTCAACGCGAACGCCCGCTCTGCGGTCCACCCGCGTTGGCCCGGCTCATGATCTGGCGGGATGCCGCGTGGCGCCAGCAGGCGAATCGGTGACCTTAGGCACCCCGGGGGCGCTGCCCGGCCACCCGCGGGACCGGATGACGCCGCAGCCGCCAGATCCCCTCCAGGTCTTCGAGGGCGGTCTGGACGATCTTCACCCGGGTGTCCGGGTCTTCGATCCACCGGACGGGCACCTCGCGGAGACGGAAACCGTTCTTCTGGGCCACCCAGAGCAGTTCCGAATCAAAGAACCATTTGTTGTCGTGCACCAGGGGCACGAGGGCGCGCACGGCCTCTCGGGAGGCTGCTTTGAACCCGCACTGGGCGTCCGTGACTCTCAGGCCGAGCGCCCAGTTCAGGATGAACACATAACTCCGGCTGATGAACTCCCGCTTGAAGGAGCGATTCGTGACCGCTCCCCGTCCCAAGCGGCAGCCATAGGCGAGGTCCACCTCACCAGCCGCAATCGGGTCCACCAGCGCTGGGAGGTGCCCGAGGTCAGTCGAGAGGTCCACGTCCATATAGGCGACAACATCGGCGTCAGAGGTCAGCCAGGCGTTCCTGAGGGCGATCCCGCGGCCCTTCACGGGTAGGTGGAGGACGACCACCTTCCCCGGATGGGCGACCTCCTGTGACCGGGCGACGTCCAGGGTGCGGTCGCGGGACGCGTTGTCCGCCACCACGATCCGCCACTCGTGCTCCGGGTGGCCGTCGAGGTAGTCCAGCACGCGCGTAATGCTGCCCGCGAGGACGTGTTCCTCGTTGTAGACGGGAATGACGAGGTCAACCGTAGCCATGCGTCGAGTCTAAGGCCCTCGACTGACAGCCTCGCGCGGTGTCCGCTTCGAGGCCTAGTGCCGGAAGTGCCGGACGCCCGTGACGATCAGCGTCACACCGAGGCGGTTCGCGGCTGCGACTGACTCGTCGTCCCGGATCGAGCCACCGGTGTGGGCGACCACGGTGCATCCGGCGCTCGCGCAAACCTCCACGGTGTCGGGGAACGGGATGAGCGCATCCGTTGCGGCGACGGCGCCCCGGGCACGCTCGCCGGCCTGCGCCTTGCAGATCTCGGCGCTGCCCACGCGGTTCGGCTGGCCCGCGCCCATGCCGATCAGCACGCCGTCCTTCACGAACGCGACGGCGTTCGACTTCACGTGCTTGCAGACGCGCCAGGCGATCTGCAGGTCCGCCATCTCCTGCTTCGTGGGCTGCCGCTCACTCACAACATCGAACCGCGTGTCGACTGACACGTCGGCCGTCTCCACGAGGACGCCGCCACGCACGCCTCTCACCTCAAGGCGCTCGCGGTGCGGGTCGCCAATTGGGGCTTCGAGGATGCGGATGTCCTTCGACTTCTTGCTGAGGTGCTCGAGGGCGTCCGGCTCATACCCGGGCGCGATCACGATCTCGTAGAACATCCGCACAGCGGACTCCGGTGACAGGATGTCGCGCAACGCAACGGCGAGGTCCATGTCCACCACTCGGTTGACCGCGACGATCCCGCCGTAGGCCGACACGAAATCGCCCTCGACGAGCGCGCGCTCGTACAGCCGGGCGAGAGGCGCCTCACCTGCGGCGAGGCAGGCGGGGTTGGTGTGCTTGATGATGGCGACGGCGGGCTCTTCGAAGTCGCACACGACATTGAACGCGGCGTCGGCGTCGAGGAAGTTGACGTACGACATCGCTTTGCCGTGATGCTGCTTCATGGCGCCGATGCCCTCGATTGGCGTGCGCACGGAGTCGTAGGTGTAAAACGCGCCCTGCTGGTGCGGGTTCTCGCCGTAGCGCATCTCCTGCACCTTGGTCATGCCGACGGTGAGCTGCGCGGGGAACACCTCGTCCGGCGTCCGCAGGTATTCGGCGACCGCGGTGTCGTAGTGGGCAACGTGCTGGAACGCCTTCGCCGCCAGCCGCCGGCGATACGCGGCGTCGATGCCCTTCGGGTCGCCACCCGCAGCCTGCAGCGCATCAAGGATCGAGGCGTAGTCAGCGGGGTCGATGATCGGCAGCACCCACTGGTGGTTCTTCGAGGCCGCGCGGATCATCGCCGGCCCACCGATGTCGATCTGCTCGATCGCGTCCTCGAACGTGGGGTTTCCGGCGACCGTCGCAACGAACGGGTAGAGGTTGCCCGCCACCATGTCGATATTGGGGATGCCGTGCTCAATGGCCTGCGCCTCATCCTCGGCGAGTCCGCGGCGGTAGAGGATGCCGCCGTGCACCTTCGGGTGGAGCGTCTTCACGCGGCCACCGAACATCTCCGGGCTCGCGGTGAGTTCTGCCACCTCGATCACCGGGACGCCCGCCTCGCGCACGGCCTTCGCCGTGCCGCCGGTCGAGACGATCTCCCAGCCCATCGCGTGCAGGCCACGTGCGAGGTCCGCGATCCCTTGCTTGTCATAGACAGCGAGGACAGCCCGGTGGGTCATCGAAGGCTCCATCTCCAGTGAACACGCCGGATCAGCGCTCCGGCAGGCCTCGCACCGCGCCGCCGTCACCCCGCGCCTCGACACCCCCGACGCGCCAGGCACCGGGGAGGGTCAGGGCAGCAGCAAGGTCGGCCTCAGCGACAACGAGGATCATGCCAACGCCCATGTTGAACGTGTGGAACATCTCCGCCTCAGCGATGCGGCCCTCGCTCTGGATGAGTGAGAAGAGCGGCGGCACGGTCCACGTCGATCGGTCGATGCGGCCCGCAACGCTCTCGGCGAGGATCCGCGGCAGGTTGCCGGGGATGCCCCCGCCGGTGATATGGGCGATGCCCTTCACGTAGCCGCCCTCGAAGGCGGGGCGCAGCATCGGCCAGTACGGCTGGTGGAGTGCACACAATGCGTCGCCCAGCGTCCCGTGCAGGTCTTCAACTTCGCGCCCGAGGATGGCGCGGTCGTGGTCATCACCGAGACCCTTGCCGAGCCCCCAGACCTCGCGTGCAAGCGAGTAGCCGTTGGTGTGGAGCCCGGTCGAGGGCAACGCCACGAGCGCATCGCCCGCGACGATCCGCGAGCCATCGATCATCCCGTCGCGCTCGACGGCCCCGACGACGAAGCCCGCGAGGTCGAAGTCCTTCGGACGGTAGATGTCGGGCATGTCCGCGGTCTCGCCGCCGATCAGGGCGACGCCCTGCTCCCGGCAAGCCGCCGCGACGCCCTCGACGACGCGTAGTCGTGCCTCGGCAGGGAGCGCGTTCGTCGCGATGTAGTCGAGGAAGAACAGCGGCTCGGCGCCGATGGCGATGAGGTCATTGACGTTGTTCGTCACCACGTCACGGCCGGCGTCCTCGTAGCGGTCGAGGGCGGCCTGGATGAGCACCTTCGTCCCGACGCCGTCGGTCGCCCCGACGAGCACCGGATCACGCATCCGCTGGCCGAGGTGGAAGAGCCCGGCGAAACCACCGCCCAGGCGCAGGACCTCGGGTCCATGCGTCGTGCGGGCGACCTCACCGTAACGCCGGGCAGCAGCGTCGCGCGCGGCAACATCGACGCCCGCGGCGGCATAGGTGAGGGGCTGGGGATCGCGGTCGCTCATCGTGCGGCCTTCGAGGCGGGGAGTGCCTGCTGGGAAGCGTATCCGTCAGTGGTGACGCGGGCTACGGCCCTCGGAACTATCGCGCAGTCAGCGGGACGGTCGCGGGACGCGCCTGGATCACGGGAATCTCG
>SCVR01000143.1 GCA_004296805.1 Dehalococcoidia bacterium | reverse complement strand
AGGAGACGGGACGCGCGTGACGCCCGAGGAACGAGAGGCCCTGCTCGCCGCGTATGCGCTCGGCACGCTCAGCGAGCCGGACCAGCGCGACGCCGAGCGGCTGGTGCGGGTGGACGCCACCGCCGCCGCGGAGTGGCGCGCCTACCGCGAGATCGCGGACCTCATCGCGCTTGGCGCTCCGCAGAGACAGCCCGATCCCTCGCTCCGCGAGCGCGTCCTTGCAGCGGCGCGCCGTCGAGGTCACCCGTGGCGCCGGACGTGGCGCGAGCGCTACATGCCGCTGGTGGGCATGGCGGCGATCCTGGGGATCGTCACCTTGTGGGCTGTGAAACTCCAGTCGGACATCGGCTACCTCCAGCGCCAGACGCGAGACCTGACCAACGTCATTGGCCAACGCGACCCGGGCGCTTCGGCTCAGGCGGTGAGTTCGCTCGGCCTCCAACTCCAGACTGTTCGGCGCGACCAGCAGACGATGATCGCGGTCCAGGCCGACCCGAAGGTGCGCAAGGTGCCGCTCGAGGACACCCCGGCGAGCCACGGCGCGGGTGGGCTTTACCTCTGGAGCGAACAGGCGAACGCGGGTGTGGTCTCCCTCTATGGTCTGCCGCAGTTGCCGTTGGGGCAGCAGTACAAGGTATGGCTGGAGGATCGCCTCTCTCGGCTGATCCTCGACTCCACGTTCCTGCCGGACGAACAGGGCGACGTGCAGGTGGTGCTGGAGGCAAACCGCGTCGTCGAGCCCGTGCGCATCTACATCGTTGCGGGGAAGTCAGACGGCAAGGATGGCCCCGTGGTGCTGCAGGGCACGATCTGGCGCGACGAGCCGGTCAAGATCCCGCACTAAGACTGACGAGGCTCCGTTGCCTCTCAGAGGCCGCGGCTCGCCTTCAGTGCCGCTTCCCGAGTCGCCTGTTCGGCACGCGTGACCGCCATCGAGAGTTCGGGTGTCTGGCCGAGTAGCCGGCGGTCCACGTACCAGAAGACCTCGCGCAGGATCGCAGCCAGTGGAATCACGACGACCAGCCCGGTGAACCCGGCGGCGGCGCCACCGAGCATCAGCAGCACGATGACGACCGCCGGGTGCAGGTTGACCGCCTCCCCTTGGACTCTCGGTACCAGCAGGTTGTTCTCCAGCTGCTGCACGGCGAAGTAGACGAGGGCTACAGGGACGAGGAGTCCCGGGTCAGTCGCGGCGACGACCAGCAAGCCCGGGATGGCGCCGAGCCATGGGCCAATAATTGGGATGAGCTCCGTCACGCCCGCCCAGACTCCGAGTCCGATCGAGAGCTCGACCCCAAGGAGGCTCATGGCGGCTCCAACGGCGGAACCCACGATCAACCCGAGAAAGAGCTGGCCCCGGATATAGCGTCCGAGCATGTGGTCGGAGATGCGCAGGATGTTGCGTGCGTCGTCGCGCACCTCGGGCGGGACGGCCGCAAGTAGCGCGGGAATCGCGGTCGGGCGGTCACGCATGACATAGAACATCCAGAAAGGGACCACAGCGAATCCGAACAACGTGGAGGCCGTGTTCGTGAGGATGCTCACCGTGCGTCGGACAGCGGCCTCGCCCGCATGGGCCAGGGCCGAGGCGGCATCGTCGGCAAGGCCATTGAGCTGGTGCTGGACCTCCGGCGGCGTCTTCTCCCGATAGACCGTGACCCAGCGGTCCGTCTGGTCCCGTGCCTGCTCAACCAATGTTGGGAGGCGATCGACGAAGTGGGAGACCTGCTCCGCCGCCACCGGGACGAAGTAAACGCCTGCGAGAGTGAGCGAGCCGAAGAAGATCAGGTAGATCGCCGCGACCGAGAGCCCTCGCACGAGCGTGCGACGAGCCGGCCCTACGCGGTGCTCAAACTGCCGCGCGAGCCTATCCACGATCGGTTCCAGCGAGTAGGCCACCACCGCACCGACGCCGAACGGGATCAGCGCCCCCCGGGCCTTCCAGATGAGCACGGCGAAGAACAAGGTCGTGCCGAGCCAGAGCACCAGGCGGAAGCGGTTCCGGGTCATGGAGGCATTGTGCCGCATGGACGCCAGCCGCGCCCCCGTGTGCGGCGAGATACCATCGATGCATGACCAGCACCGCGCAGCAGATCGAGCACGCCATCGCGGGGGCGGGGCGCCGCCTCACCGGGCCGCGCCGCGTGCTCGCCGAGGCGCTCCTCACGTTGGGGGACCACTTCGCCGCGGAGGAACTGATGCAGGCGGCGCCCGGCGTGGGACGGGCCACTGTGTTCCGGACGCTGCGGATGCTCCAGGACTCCGGCCTCGTCTGCCAGGTCGTGCTCGACGACGGCCGCACCGTCTACCGCCTCGGCTCAGAGGAGCACCACCACCACGTCGTCTGCTCCGAGTGTGGTGCCGTTGCCGACGTCTCGTCGGCCCGCCTCGAGCGCACGCTGAGCGCCATCTCCGTCGAGACCGGCTACGAGGTGGATGCGCACCGTTTGGAACTCTACGGGCGCTGCCCGGAGTGCCGCGCCGCCTCGCGCTGACCCGCAGCCCCTCGGTTGGCGTGGCCCTACCGCTGCATTACGCTGCCTTCAGTTGAGACTTCGACTCAACACGGAGGGGCGGCGACGGCAGGTATGACGCTCAACGCTCAGCATGTCCCCGCCCGCGAGCCGTTGGCCGAGCATCATCACGGGCTGTCCGCGTTGGAGGTGCGCCACCTCACGGCGGGCTACGCCGGGATACCCCCCGCCATTGACGACGTGTCGCTGCGGGTGCCGGTCGGTGAGATCGTCGGCCTGATCGGGCCGAACGGCGCCGGCAAGTCCACGCTGTTCAAGGCCATCCTCGGCCTCATCGAACCGACCTCGGGGGAAGTGCTCGCATTCGGCCGGCCCGTACGCGAGGCGCGCGCCGAGATCGCCTACATGCCACAGATGGAGGAGGTGGACTGGGACTTCCCGGTCTCCGTCCTCGATGTCGTGCGGATGGGACGCTATCTCCGGCCGCGCCCGTTCATCGGGTGGTCGAAGGGCGACCGGGAGGCCGCGATGGCGGCACTCGAACGGGTACGGCTCGCACCGTTCGCATCGAGGCAGGTCGGACAGTTATCGGGCGGGCAGCGCCGTCGAGTACTGATGGCCCGAGCGATCGCGCGGGGGGCACGTCTGCTCCTGCTGGACGAGCCCTTCGCCGGTCTGGACGCTGCGGTGCAGCATGACCTCCTTGCCATCCTCGACGACCTTGCCTCCGAGGGCCGCAGCATCCTGCTCGCGACGCACGACCTGTCGTGTGTCGCCAACTCCTGCGATGAGGCGATTTGCCTCAATCGCCGGGTGGTAGCCGCTGGCCGACCGGAGGAGGTGCTGACCGAACCTATCCTCACCGCCACCTTTGAGCGCCACCTCCTCGCCATCCCCCAGGCAGCCGACGTCGTTCGGGTCGTCGATGATGAGCACGATCATCGAGGTACACGATGATCGATTGGCTGCTGGAGCCCTACCAGTTCGAGTTCATGCGTCGTGCCCTCCTCGTGCTCGCGGTCACGAGTGCCGTGATGGGTGTCGTTGGCGGCTTCGTCGTACATAAGGGCCTCGCGTTCTCTGGGGATGCTCTCGCACACGCCACGCTCGCTGGGGTGGCGGTGGCGTTTGTCGCCGGGGCCAGCGTGGGCCTGGGCGCGCTCGTGGCCGCGGTGCTCACGGCGCTCGGGATCGGCTGGACGAAGGGGCGCGCCCGCATTTCGTCGGACACCGCGATCGGCATCGTCTTTGTGGCGATGTTCTCGCTCGGGATCCTGATCCTCTCGAGGCGCCAGTCGTACACACCGGATCTGATGTCGTTCGTCTTCGGCAACATCCTCGGCGTCTCGCAGAGCGATGTGGTTGGCTCAGCCGTGCTCGCCGTCGTCCTCCTGTTGTTCGTCGCGGCCTGTTACCGCGAACTGCTGCTCGTGGCCTATGACCCTGCGATGGCCTCAACTGCTGGCGTCCCATCGAGGTTCTTCGAATACGCCACACTGGTGATGGTGGCCGTCGCCGTGGTAGTCGCGCTGAAGGCGATCGGGATCGTGCTCGTGAACGCGATGCTCCTCATCCCGGTGTCGACCGCTGCGCTCTTCCTCAGGCGGCTGCCGTCGATCATGCTCGGCGGCGCGCTCATTGCGTTCGCATCCGCGGCCGTCGGCCTGCATCTCTCGTACTACGCCGGTGTCGCGACGAGCCCCGCCATCGTGCTGGTGGCCGCGCTCACCTTCCTCGTCGGCCTTGCCGTGACATCGAGGCGAGGCGTGCGGCTGGCTGCGGCCGCCACAGAGGGGGCGCTCGAATGACCGGCGGTCAGGCACCTGGCGAGACTCCCGAGAAGGACTGGCTCGCTGTCCCCCGGTCGCTGGTCGCGCCGATCTACGACATGCTCGGCTTCTCGATCACCGACGGTGGCGAGGGCTGGTTGGAATGCACCCTCGTCGTGCGAGAGGCGCTCCTCAACGCCGATGGCGCCCTCCATGGCGGCGTCTGGATGCTGGTTGCTGACTCCGCCATGGGCGGCGCGGTTCGCACCATGCTCGGCCCGGACGAGCGCACCGCCACCGTGCAGTCAGACTTC
>SCVR01000142.1 GCA_004296805.1 Dehalococcoidia bacterium | reverse complement strand
TTCCGATCTCCCACGGGCGTGCCGAGAGCCTCGACGAGGCGTCCGGCGAGCGTTGTTGCGCCGGCCACTGACACCTGTTGTCCGAGCAGCACGCGGACAGCGGTCTCGAAGGGGTCCCAGGCGCCCGGCACGCGGAGCCCGGGCCGTGCCTGGACGAGGGGCGCCAGCAGCGGATCGCGCGCGAGGGGCGTCTCCTCCGCGGAGGGCCGGTCGAGGCCGAACAGGCGGCGGACGCGCGCGATGTCGTCGATCATCGCCCCCAGGGTGGGAAGGTGCGCGACGACCAGCAGGTGCTGGCCATCCGCGGCGCGCGACACCTCGATGACACCCGGCTCGCCACAGACGGTGATCGTGCGGCGGTAGACGCCGTCGCCGACCGCCTCGACGCCCGGGATGGCGCGCGAGCGGAAGTACCCGAGCAGGTCGTTGAAGGCGAGGCGACCCACGAACGGCACGCGGAGGCGGATGCCGCCGTCCGCCACCAGGCGGTCAGCCGCACGGCGGCGCGCACGCAGTTCCGTCGGGGTGAAGTGGAACACCGCCAACATCTCGCGGTTCATCTGCCGCACGCTGTTGAACCCAGAGGTGAGCGCGACGTCGACCATGCGCAGATCGGTCTCGTCGAGCAGTCGCCGTGCGAAGTGCGCGCGCCTCGACCGCGCGACGAAGACCGGCGTCGCACCGACGCGTTCGTTGAACAGACGCCGGAGGTGGCGCGCCGTGATCCCGAGGCGCGCTGCGAGCCCGTCCTCGGAGGTCTCGTCGAGCACACCATCCGCGATCAGCAGCAGCGCACGGCCAACGAGGGCTTCGGTGTCGGCCTCGACGTGCGGGGGGAGGCGGTCGGGACGGCAGCGGAGGCACGGGCGGTACCCGGCGGCCTCGGCTGCCACGCTCGAGGCGTAAGGCGTGACATTGCGGGCGTGAGGACGCGCGCTGCAGTCCGCCCGGCAGTAGATACCGGTCGTCCGTACCGCCTGGATCGAGGGCATCGCGGCCAGCGTCAGCGTCGTCGTCATGCGCACATCATCGCGCGCCCTCGGCCGTTCCGCTGGACAGATTCGGACATCCCCCGAGCCTGTCCGGATCTGTCCAGCACAGGTCGCCCGGAGGCGGCACACTAGACCTCGATGGGCCCCGCTCGCGGCCGCAGGAGGTTGGCGCATGCCTCACCCGCCCGCACCGTTCACCTGCACCTACGACCACATCTCGACGCCGATCGGCACGATGTCTGTGCTCGTCGACGCGGAGGGCCGCGTGCGCGTGCTCGACTTCGAGGACCACGAGGAGCGGATGCAGCGCCTGCTCGCCCGCCACTACGGCGAGGACACGGTCACGGTGAAGTCCGGGCGTGTGCCGCAGCGCGCGGCGATCGCCTCGTACTTCGCCGGCGACCTCGAAGCGCTGGACGACATCGAGGTCGCAACCGCAGGCACGGAGTTCCAGCGCACCGTGTGGGCGGCGCTGCGCACGATCCCGGCGGGCGAGACGCTGTCATACGGCGGCCTTGCGGAACGCATCGGACGGCCGACGGCGGTACGAGCGGTGGGACTCGCGAACGGCAGCAACCCGATCGGTGTCATCGTGCCGTGCCATCGGGTGATCGGCGCCAACGGGACGCTCACCCGATGGCACGGCACGATGACACCGATCGGGTTGCTGCCGTTCGCGAGTCCCACCGCTCGTACCGCCGTCGGCCGTCCGATGCGTTCCGCAAGGCCGCCGTATGACAGCG
>SCVR01000141.1 GCA_004296805.1 Dehalococcoidia bacterium | reverse complement strand
CCCTTCAGCGCGAGCACTTTCGTGATCGCCGCCGTCAACGAGGTCTTGCCGTGGTCCACGTGACCAATCGTCCCGATGTTCAGGTGCGGTTTGGTCCGCTCGAATACGCCCTTGGCCATCAGTCTCTCCCAGTTCCTTCGACTACCGTCGTCCGAAGCCGCGCCTGCTTAGGAAGCCGCGCCGGCCTTTCGCTTGTTGCCGATTTCGTCCGCAAGCGCCTGCGGAACGCGCTCATAGTGGTCGAACTCCATTGAGGAGGTCGCGCGGCCCTGCGTCATCGAACGTAGGTCCGTGGTGTAACCAAACGTCTCCGCCAGCGGCACCAGTGCGCGGATGACACGGGCGTTGCCACGCATCTCCGAACCCTGGACCAGGCCGCGGCGGCCGGAGATGTCACCCAGCACGTCGCCGAAGTAGTCCTCAGGCGTCGTGATCTCCATCTTCATGATGGGCTCAAGGAGCACGGAACCAGCGGCCTGCAGCGCCTCGCGCATACCGATGGAGCCAGCCGTCTCGAACGCCATTTCAGACGAGTCCACCTCGTGGTACGAGCCGTCAACGCAGGTGACGTGCACATCGACCACGGGGTAACCGGCACGGATGCCGCTGCCGAGGGCACCCTCGACACCGCGGCGGACAGCGCCCACGTACTCACGCGGGATCGAGCCGCCGACGGTCTTGTCCTCGAAGAGGAAGCCGGCGCCGGGCTCGCGGGGTTCGATGGTCAGGACACAGTGACCGTACTGGCCGCGTCCACCGGTCTGGCGGACGAAGCGGCCCTCGGCCTTGGCGGCACGCGTCACCGTCTCGCGGTAGGAGACCTGAGGCTTGCCGGTGTTCGCCTCGACCTTGTACTCGCGACGCATGCGGTCCACGAGGACTTCGAGGTGGAGTTCGCCCATGCCCATGATGACCGTCTGGCCGGTCTCCTCGTCCGTGCGGACGCGGAAGGTCGGGTCTTCTTCGGACAGCTTCTGCAGCGCCTCGCCCATCTTCTGCTGGTCGTCGCGCGTCTTCGGCTCGACGGCCACCGAGATGACCGGCTCGGGGAAGTTGATCGACTCCAGGCGGACGAGCTTGTCCTTGTCGGAGAGCGTGTCGCCGGTAAACGTGTCCTTAAGGCCGATCGCGGCGGCGATCTCGCCAGCGCGGACCTCGGTCACGTCTTCACGGCTCGCGGCGTGCATCTTCACGATGCGGCCGAAGCGCTCGCGCTTGTTGCGCGTGGTGTTCACGATCTGGTCACCAGAGGTGGCGACGCCAGCGTAGACCCGGAAGAACACGAGCCGGCCGACGAACGGGTCGGACACCACCTTGAAGGCGATGGCCGTCAGCGGCTCGCTGTCGTCTGGCTTGCGCTCCACCATCTTCTCGTCGTCGTTCGCGTCGTGCGCCGTGATCGGGGGCACGTCCAGCGGCGAGGGGAGGTAGTCGATGACGGCGTCCAACAGCGGCTGCACGCCCTTGTCCTTCAGGGCCGAGCCACAGAGGACAGGGGTGACCTTGCCGGCGATCGTCGCTCGGCGGATCGCCTTCATCAGCGTGTCGACGGAGATGTCCTTGCCCTCAAGGAAGAGCTCCATGAGCGCGTCGTCGTTCTCGGCGGTGCGCTCCACCATCTCGTCGTGCGTGAGCTGGGCGGTCTCGGCGTACTCAGCCGGGATCGGGCCACGGGTGACGACGAGGCCGCGGTCACCGGAGAAGGTGATCGCCTCCATCTTCACGAGGTCGATGACGCCGACGAAGCGGTCTTCCGCGCCCATCGGGATCTGGAGGAGGACGGGGATCGCGCCCAGGCGGTCCTTGATCATCTCCACGCAGCGCTCGAAGTTCGCGCCCATGCGGTCCATCTTGTTGACGAAGCACATGCGGGGCACGCCGTACTTGTCAGCCTGACGCCACACGGTCTCGGACTGCGGCTCCACGCCCGCGACACCGTCAAAGACGACGACGCCACCGTCGAGCACGCGCAACGAGCGCTCCACCTCGACGGTGAAGTCGACGTGGCCCGGGGTGTCGATGAGGTTGATCGTGTGGTCGTTCCAGGTGGCGGTGGTGGCAGCGGAGGTGATCGTGATGCCGCGCTCGCGCTCCTGCTCCATCCAGTCCATGACCGCGGTGCCCTCGTGGACCTCGCCGATCTTGTAGGTACGTCCGGTGTAGAACAGGACGCGCTCGGACACGGTGGTCTTACCCGCGTCGATGTGCGCGATGATGCCAATGTTGCGAGTGCGCTCGATCGGGACCGTACGTGGCATCGTCTATTCCTGAATCTTCCTGCGGACGCTGACCTGCTGGCTTACCAGCGGTAGTGGACGAAGGCTCGGTTGGCTTCCGCCATCCGGTGCGTCTCTTCCTTGCGGCGGACGGCGTTGCCCGCGTTGTTCGCCGCGTCGAGCAGTTCCGCAGCCAGTTTCTCCATCATCGAGTGGCCGGAACGGCGGCGGGCCGAGTCCCGGATCCAGCGGAGCGCCAGCGCCTGCCGTCGCTCGCCGCGGATGTCGATCGGCACCTGGTAGGTCGCACCACCGACGCGGCGCGGCTTCACCTCGACGACCGGCGTCACGTTGCGCATCGCCTGGTCGAAGACGTCGATGCCACGGCGGCCCGTGACCTCTTCGATCTTGTCGAAGGCGGTGTAGAGGACGGTCTCGGCCGTGCTCCGCTTGCCGGAGTACATCAGGGCGGCGACGAACTTCGTCACCACCTTGGACCCGTAGCGGGGGTCGGGGATCGCCGGTCGAATGTCAGCGCGGTTACGACGCATACCAGTCTCCGTTAGCTCTTGCGGGTGCCGTACTTGGACCGGCCGCGCTTGCGGTTCTTCACGCCCGTCGCGTCCAGCGCGCCGCGGACGATGTGGTAACGCACGCCCGGGAGGTCCTTCACGCGGCCGCCGCGGATGAGGACCACCGAGTGCTCCTGAAGCGAGTGGCCCTCGCCCGGGATGTACGCCGTGACCTCAATGCCGTTGGAGAGACGGACACGCGCGACCTTGCGGAGCGCGGAGTTCGGCTTCTTCGGCGTGACCGTGCGCACCTGCGTGCACACTCCCCGCTTTTGCGGCGATCCCTTGGGGGACCGGCGCATGCGGTTCTTCAACGTGTTGAAGCGGAAGCGCAACGCGGGCGCTTTCGTCTTCTTGCGGATGGGAGTCCGCGGGGCACGGACCAACTGATTGATCGTCGGCACGCCGACTCTCCTCACCGCTCAACCCGAGGCGACCGAAGCCGAACCGGGAACGCCTTGAAGGCAACATGAACGGTCGGACGGCCTGACAGTGAGCCTTGCCGCGACGTCATCACGTCGCCGGTCCTCACCGCAATGTGGCCATTCGACCGTGCTCGCGTGGGAAACGCGCGCGCCTGTTCAAGGCGCGATCTGTGATTCTGGGGCCGCCCGGAGGCAGTGTCAAACCCTGCTCGACAAATTCCCACGGAGTGGGCCGACTAATCCCGCCCCACCCGCTTCGCCATGAGGATATCTGGCTGACCGATCCCATCCGCATCCGGCACCACGCCGGTGATCGCGTACCCACATGCGAGGTAGAACTCATACGGATGACCGCGAAGATTGCGGATCGTGCTTAGGTGCTTGAGCGGATCTGGATAGAGGTCGACACCGGCCAGCGATGTTCGCCCTTCGCCGGTCGCGACGATGTGGTTGTCGTCGGTGCCGAGTTGCAGTGTCAGCGCACCCCGCGCTGCGACTCGCGACTCCAGGGCGCCCACGAGGGCTCGTCCGATACCCTGCCGCTGCACGGCCGGCGCCACCGCCAACGGATTCAGTTCCCATACGCGGGCATAGGCGTGATTACCGGCGATCCAGCCGAGGATCGCACTAGATTCGTCGCGCGCCACAAGACTCACGCGATCCGAGTCAAGGGACCCACGCACCAGCCCCCGTGCGGCGTCGACACTCGCGGGCCAGCCGACCGGCTCGAACGCCTCGACGAGGACGCGCACCGTCTGCTCGAAGCCGTCAGAGTCGCCGGCGCGGAGATCTTCGATCCGTACGGGTGACATCGGGACTACCGGCGGAGGAGGACTTTGACGAAGGACTCCCGGAGTGCGGGGCCCTCCTGACCATTCTGACGGGCCTCGGCGGCGCGCTGCTTGAACGTCGCCAGCATCTCCACCTCGGAGCGGCCACGCATCTGGGAGGTGTGGGCCATGATGGCCCGCACCTTCGTCCGCATGACCGGCTCGATATCAACGTGGTAGTTCGGCTCGCCGGGGCCGGCGAGGAGCATGGCGACCGGACGATGCGGCTCCAGTTCTTCTTCCTTGTCGAGCGGGTAGTAGAGGTGGTCATCGGCGGCCGGGTAGATCGCGTCGTAGGTGGCCTGGCCCGTGTACCGATGGTCGCGGTGATTGAAGCCGGGGCGGAAGCCGTCCCAGGTAATGACCAGTTCTGGCCGTGTCAGACGGATGTGCCGGACGATCAGCCCGCGCAGCTCGTTGTCGGGAGCGATGTAGCCATCCGGGAAGCCGAGGAAGACCGGCTCGTTCGCGCCGAGGATGGCGCTCGCGCGGCGCTGCTCCTCCTCGCGTTCGCCCGCGAGGTACTGCGGCGTGACGCTCGTGTCCTTGGTGCCCTTGTTGCCCGAGGTGGTCACGAGAACATCGACGTTCCAGCCGAGTTTGACGAGCAGGGCGATGGTGCCGCCACAGGTGAACTCGGCGTCGTCCGGATGCGCGAAGATCGCAAGGGCACGCTTCGGCACCTTCGCCGTCAGTTCAGTGATGAAGTCCGCGTTCATGTCGATCTCGGTGGCCATCGTCATGCCGCGCAGTCTAGCGCGAGCGTGGGAGTCCGTCGGCTACGAGGCGAGCCCTCGCTTGTACTCCTGGACGAGGGCAGCAGTGGCAGCGCCCACACGTTCTGCGACGGCATCCCACCCATAGGCACGCATCCGCTCCGCGCCCGCGGCGCCGAGGGCGAGGCGCAGGGGTTCGTTGCGGAGCAGCAACTCGATCCGCTCGGCGAACGGCTCCGGGCAGCGCCACGGCACGAGATAGCCCGTGCGTCCATCAACCACCGTCGAGGCAAGCCCGCCGACGCGCGAGGCGACGACCGGCGTCGCGCAGGCCATCGCCTCGACAGCCACGAGGCCGAACGACTCATAGAACGAGGGCACCGCGACGACGTCCGCCGCGGCGTACCAGTCCGCGAGGGTGTCATGTGGCTTCGGGCCGAGGAACTGCACCGCAGACGATGCACCCACCTCAGCGGCGATGTTGCGCAGGCGCTCGATCTCCGGCGCGGCACGTTCGTCGCCACC
This sequence comes from Dehalococcoidia bacterium, assembly GCA_004296805.1. Classification (GTDB taxonomy): domain Bacteria; phylum Chloroflexota; class Dehalococcoidia; order UBA2979; family UBA2979; genus SURF-43. The sequence continues at coordinate 6,570 of SCVR01000141.1, read as the reverse complement.
GATGATCAGCAGGTCCACGGGGACGCGAGCCTGCAACTCCCCGATCGCGCGGATGAGGATGTCGAGGCCCTTCAGCGGCTCGATCCGCCCAACCGCCAGGACGAATCGACGCGTGGAGTCGAGGCCGAGCCGTGCGCGTGCCTCGGACTGTGGCCGCGGCGTGAACATGCTGAGGTCAACGCCAAGCGGGATCACGGCGACCTTCCGCGCGTCCACGCGGAAGATCTGGCGGAGCAACTGACGCTCGTGCTCGGTCGCTGCAATGATGCGGTCAAGGCGGTGGACGAGGCGGCGTTCGGCCTCAAGGCGCTCGGGGCGTTCCGACTCGGACGCACGGGCGCGCAACTTCACGTCACCCAGCGTGTGGAACATCGCCTCGTGCGGCACACGCCACATCGATGCGAGCCGGTCACCGGCTGCCACAGACAACCAGTAGTGCGAGTAGATCGCGTCGTAGGTGGCGTCTTCTCGGGCGCGGAACGCCTCCACACGGCCGGCGAAGGCGTCGACATACGGTAGGAGGTCTTCCTTCTCCAGACGCTCGACAGGGCCGACGGTGATCTGGATCAGTCGGGCGCCCGGGGCGAACTCGACGACTTCTGGCTCGGCCTCGCCGGTCCGACGGGTGAAGACGTCGACGATGACGCCGAGCGCCGCGAGCCCGCGTGCGACTTCGAGGACATAGACGTTCATGCCGCCGGTCTCCCGGCCACCAAGCGGAGCGAGCGGTGACGTGTGCAGTGACAGCATCGCGAGCCGCTTCGGGAGCATCGTCGAAGCCTCGGCGGGCGCCATCGAGTTAGGACTGCCCGATCAGGCGGAGGAACTCGCTGCGCGTGGACATGTCGGAGCGGAACCGCCCGCGCATCGCGGAGGTCACCATCGAGGAGCCGGGCTTGCGTACGCCTCGAGCGGTCATGCACAGGTGCTCCGCGCTGATGACGACGCCGACACCCTTCGCGCCGAGGACATCCTCGATGCAGTCCGCGATCTGGCTCGTGAGCCGCTCCTGTACCTGCGGGCGGTGGGCGAACACCTCGACTGCGCGGGCCAGTTTCGAGAGGCCCACGATCTTGCCGTCCGGGAGGTAGCCCACGTGTGCCTGTCCGTGGAAGGGCAGGAAGTGATGCTCGCACATCGAGTAGAACGGGATGTCCCGCAGGATCACCATCTCGTCGTGGTTCTCATCGAACGTGACGTTCAGGACCTCGGCCGGGTCTTGCCACATTCCCTGGAACAGTTCGAGGTACATGTCCGCGATGCGGCGAGGCGTGTCCGCCAGACCTTCGTCCTCGGAGTTGAGGCCGAGGTTCCCGATCATCGTGCGGAGCGTCGCGATCAGCGCGTCGCGGTCGGCCTCGGAGCGGGGCATCGATGGGGCCATCCGGGATCCTCCGGGTGCATCGGCAAGCGAGGCGTCCACGATACACCGGCTTACGAGGCGTCAGTCATGCCGATCTGGCACCGGTCACACTTACGACCAACCGAGGACGCGCTCCACCTCGTCGACCTTCGCGGCCGACTGGTGCAGGGTGGCCTCGACTGTCATCGCCGTGTCGGGATCCTTGAGGCCATGGCCGGTCAGGATGCAGACAGCGATCTTGCCGCGGAGGTCAGCACCCGCCCGATGTCGCTTCATGAGCCCGGCGACCGAGGCGGCAGACGCAGGCTCGCAGAAGAGGCCTTCGTCGGCAGCGAGGCGGCGGTAGGCCTCGAGGATCTCGTCGTCGGTGACGGCAGAGATCTGCCCCCCGGATGCGTCGCGGGCGGTGATGGCACCATCCCAGGACGCGGGGTTGCCGATGCGGATCGCGGTGGCGATCGTCTCGGGGTGCTCGACCGGGTGTCCGAGGACGAGCGGTGCCGCGCCTTCGGCCTGGAAGCCCCACATCTGCGGCAGCACCGTGGTCTTCTCGCTCTGGTGGTACTCGATGAAGCCCTTCCAGTACGCCGTGATGTTGCCGGCGTTCCCCACGGGGATGCAGAGCAGATCAGGCGCGTCACCGAGGTCGTCCGCGATCTCAAACGAGGCCGTCTTCTGGCCCTCGATGCGGTACGGGCTGACCGAGTTGACGATGGCGACGGCGTGGCGCGCGCCGATGTCACGCACGATGTTCAGTGCGTCGTCGAACGACCCATCGATCTGCACGATCTCTGCGCCATGCACGACGGCCTGCGCCAGCTTGCCCATGGCGATCTTCCCTGCTGGGACGATCACATAGGCTTTCAGGCCATGACGCACCGCGTATGCGGCCGCCGAGGCTGAGGTGTTGCCGGTGGACGCGCAGATGACGGCTTTCGCGCCTTCCTCCACGGCCTTGGCGACGACCATCACCATGCCGCGGTCCTTGAAGGAGCCCGTGGGGTTCAGGTACTCAAGTTTGAAGTAGAGGGCTTCCAGCCCCAGTTCCCCTTCGAGCATGCGCGAGCGCACGAGCGGCGTGCCGCCCTCGCCCAGCGTGACCAGCGGGGTCTGGTCGGTGATCGGCAGACGGTCGCGGTAGCGCTCCATGATGAAGCGACTGGGGAAGGTGGATGCAGGCGCTGGGCTCACAGCGGTTGCTCCCGTCCGGCATCTTCTTGCTGTTCGTCCAGACGGGTGAGGAGCGCGCGGGCAATCCGGATCTCGCGTTCGACTTCCTCGATGTGGCGGCGCGCGCTCTCTTCACCAGCGCGCAACTGGCGGCGGAGGTGCTCCAGCACGACGTCGCGCTGCTCTTCGATCCGTTCGAGGATCGTGCGACGCTCGTCGGCGGTACCGGCCTGCGTGCGAGCCAGCAGCGCTTGCTCCTCGGAGAGCGCGGCCTGACGGCGTCGTACTTCCTCGACGGTCTCCTCGACCGTGTTCAAACGGTCCTCGACGCGCGCGCGTGTGACCCGCTGCTGTTCGAGGACTTCGAGAAGCGCTTCCTCGCGGTCGCGGATCGCCCGCACGACGGCGACCTCGTCGTCCATCCGACGCTGGTCTGCCTGCAGGGTGCGCACGCGCGCCTCAACGGACTCCAGCGTGCCGAGCAGCGGGGCGAAGGACGAAACTACCCGTGTGACCTCGACGCCACTGTGGCGTGCCTGCTCTTCGAGTGCACCGAGGCGGCGCTCCAGCGTTTCGAGGCGAGACGCCTGATCACGATCGTCACGTTCGCGCTCCGAGGCCTCTTCGAGGATCGCACGCTGGCGGGCCAGGACGGCGGCGTCACGGCCGGTCGCGTCATCGAGCTGCGAGGCGATCTGCCCGAGGACGCGCTGCAGTTCGCGCTGCGTCTCCGACTCGCGTTCCTCTGCCCGCGCGAGTTGTGCGGCCAGGTCGCGCCGGAGTGCGCCCTCGGCAGCAATGCGCTCCTCGAGCGCGGCGAGTTCCTGCCGCACCTCGCGGGCGACCTCCTGGCCAGCCTCGTGGCGCAACGTGCGGCCGTCCACGATCTGCAGGGTCTCGATGAGCCGGGCGGTCTCGTCCTGCTGTGCCTTCAGGGAGTGCTGCAGCAGCGAGATCTCGCGCGTGAGGGACTCGATCTTCTGCTGCGCGCGCTGGATCTCGTCGCCGATCCACGTGCCCTGGCCGGGCAGTGGGGAGGGCAGCACCGAGGGCGACCCGCTCGCCTCTGGACGGTCCTGCCCGACCACGGGGCTAGCCCGCCATCGGCAACACGTTGCCGACCTCGCGCACCACGTCCATCGCGCGGATGGCCGCGACCGCCGTCTGCAGCGCACCGCCGGAGGCCTGGTGAGTCGTGAACACAAGTTCCGCGGTGCCATCCGCCGTCGCACGGTCGAACTGGATGACCGAGGCGATCGAGATCTGCTGTTCCCCGAGCACCGCCGCGATCCGCGCGAGCACGCCGGGCTGATCCTGCACCGCGATACGGAGGTAATAGCGTGCCTCGTGCTCCGCGGGGAGGGCGACCCGCAGCCGGCGACGCGGGACGAAGGCAAGCGGGCGACGTCCGGTGACCACGTCCTGCGCTACATCGAGCACGTCCGCGAGGATCGAGGAAGACGTGGGGCCGGGCCCAGCGCCCGGGCCCTCGAAGAGCACACGACCGACGAGGTCGCCTTCGAACTGCACCGCGTTGAGGACGCCATCGACCTTCGCGAGCGGCTCGTTCGCACCGACCAGCGTCGGCTGCACGGTCGCAGCGACGGCGCCACTGATGAGACGCGCGCTGGCGAGGAGTTTGATCACGTAGCCAAGCCGTTCCGCATACGCGATGTCCCGCGCGGTGATCGAGGTGATCCCCTGTCGCGCCACCTCGTCGGGACGGATCTCGACGTTAAAGGCGAGGCCGCACAGCACGGCGATCTTGTAGGCCGCGTCGATGCCCTCGACGTCCGCCGTGGGGTCGGGCTCGGCGTAGCCGAGACGTTGCGCCTCAGCGAGGACATCCGCATAGTCGGCGCCCTGCTGCGTCATGGCGGTCAGCATGTAGTTCGTGGTGCCGTTGATGATCGCGGTGATCGCGGAGACCTCGTTCGCGAGGAGGTCGCGCGAGAGCGGCCCAATCACGGGGATGCCGCCACCGACCGAGGCTTCGTAAAGCAGGCGCACGCCGTGGTCAGCGGCGATCTGCAGGAGTTCACCGCCCGCTTTCGCCATGACTTCTTTGTTCGCCGTGACGACATGCCGCCCAGAGCGGAGGGCCGCCTCGATCGCCTCACGGGCTGGGTGCTCGCCCCCCATGATCTCGATCACGATCTGCGTGCCGGGGTCGCCGAGGACGTCTTCGAGGCGACCGACGATCTGATGAGGGGCGAGGCCGGCACGGACGCGGGCTGTGTCGCGCACCAGCACACGGCGCACCTCGATCGGGCGACCGACGCGCGCCGCATACCGCGAGGCGCCCGCCGAGAGCGCCGCGATCACGCCGGCACCAATGTTGCCCGCACCGAGGAGGGACACGCCGACGGTCTCGCTCACTTTTTCGCCCGCTGCGCTTCCTGGCTGCGTCGCGTGGCGTCTGCGATCGCTGACTTCACCTGACGGATCACCCAAGACTCCGCGCTCTTCGACAGCGTGACAGGCCCCACGAGAGAAGCTTCCTGCTGCTTCGCCCAGTCGAGCAGTTGTCGGTTCGCGATCTCCGCCTTCACGGCGTCTTCGTACTTGCGGTTCTCTTCTCGTTCCAGCATGAACGCGACGAAGAATCCACCCGCCTGATCGTCCGTGATGACCTCGGACACCTCACCAGCCTTCAGATCGCCGATCGGCTTGACCAGGTCGGGTAACGAGGCGGGATCGTGCCAGTGCAGGTCTATCTGGTCGGCTTGGCCGAGGCCACGAGAGACAGCTTCCTGCGCGAAGTCCTTGCCAGACTTCACGGCCGCGCGCAGATCCTCGGCCTTCTGGCGATCGGACACGGGGACACCGAGCAGGTGGATTTGAGGCCCAGCCTCTGGGATCTTCGCCTTGAACGCGTCCGCGGCCTTCTGACCCAGGGCCTCACCACGGACGATGTCCTCGTACTGCTCGCGCGTGATCGGCACGGTCTTGAGGTAGCGCTCGTATCCGGCCTGGAACTCAGCCTCTGGCGAGTCAGGGGCAGCGCTGATCTTCTTGCGGAGCTGTTTGTTGAGTTCTTCGTCCGTGACGGCCGCCACGCCGAGTCCTTCAGACTTCTGGCGGAGGACTTCGGTACGCGTCCAGGCGGGGATAACCACCCGCGGATCGGTGGCCGCGGACCCGTTCTGCTCGATCAGCGCGGCGTACTTCACCCGGACGGCAAGGTCGCGGGCTGTGAAGGTGTGATCTCCCACCTTGACAACCGTGGAACGCGGCGGCAAGACAACGGTGAGAATCACTCCGACGACGATGATGGCGAGGACAACCGCGCCGACGGCCGCAGCAGCAAGGTAAATCCGGCGTTCCGTGCGGCCCTCAGCGGCCTGCCGGGCGCGACGGTCTGCCGCGCGGGAGGAACGGGTGGTCGCCACGTCGCACTCCCCTCAGCAGGCGGGGCGTCCCGCCTGCCGCGCTGGTCCTACCGACGGCCGAGGTGCAGGCCGGACAGCCGGATGTGCTCGGACGTGTACGGCAGCAGGGCGATGGTGCGAGCGCGCTTCACCGCCTGGGCGACGGCACGCTGGTGCCGGGCACACGTGGACGCCTTGCGACGCGGCTCCATCTTGCCGCGTTCGGTGATGTAGCGCCGCAGGAGGTTCGTGTCCTTGTAGTCGACGATGTCCGTCTTCGCGCGGCAGAACTCGCAGCCGCGCGGGCGGCGGAAACCACCGCCACCACCGCCTCGGCCACCACGTCCACGTCGCTCTTCGCCGTCGTCGTTCATCGTCGATCCTCCACTGCCCGGACTCCGCTAGAAGGGGAGGTCGTCCGGGTCGATGTCACCTTCGCTGTCGGGACCGACGGCCATGCCGGGTGCGAACCCGCCACCGCCGCCGTCTCGGCCACCGCCCAGGAACTTCACCTCTTCGGCAATCAGTTCCGTGCGGTAGCGCTTCTGTCCGGTCGCCTGATCGTCCCAGGAGCGCGTCTGCATACGCCCTTCGACGTAGACCAGGCGGCCCTTGGTCAGGTACTGCGCGCACGTCTCAGCGAGGCGTGCCCACGTCACCACGTTG
>SCVR01000140.1 GCA_004296805.1 Dehalococcoidia bacterium | reverse complement strand
CGGCGCCGCCTCTCACGTCTCGAAGTCCGGGGTCGCGCACTTCTCCTTCAAGGACGAGCAGGAGTGCCTCGAAGAGGTGCGGCGGCTGCTCTCCTACCTGCCACAGAACAACATGGATGACGCCCCATACCACGACACCGGCGACCCGATCGACCGGCGTCTCGACGACATCATGACGATCGTCCCCGGTGCCTCGGACAAGCAGTACGACGTGCGCGATGTCATCGAACGGCTCGTCGACAACGGCGAGATCATGGAAGTCCACGAGTACTTCGCGCCGAACATCGTCTGCGGGCTTGGGCGGATCGGCGGCGCGGCCGTCGGAATAGTCGCGAACCAGCCGCTCTACCTCGGTGGCGTGCTCGACATCGACTCCTCGCGGAAGGCCGCACGGTTCGTGCGCTTCTGCGACTCGTTCAACATCCCGATCGTGACACTCGTCGACGTGCCGGGCTTCCTGCCGGGCGTCTCGCAGGAGTACGGCGGGATCATCTCGCACGGCGCGAAGCTCGTGTATGCGTACGCCGCTGCCACCGTCCCGAAGGTGACGGTCATCCTGCGCAAGGCGTTTGGTGGCGCCTACGACGCGATGGGGTCGAAGCACCTCGGCGCCGACGTCAACTACGCCTGGCCGACCGCCGCCATCGCGGTGATGGCCGGCAGCCAGGCCGTGAACATCGTGAGCCGCCGCGAGATCGCCGCGGCTGCCGACCCGGACGCCGAGCGCAAGCGCCTCATCGAGGAGTACGCGCAGCGTCTGGAGCACCCCTATATCGCCGCCGCCAAGGGATACATCGACGACGTGATCGACCCACGGGACACCCGCCTGAAGGTCGCCCACGCTCTGGAGATGCTGCGGACGAAGTCCGTGCAGGTGCCCGGCAAGAAGCACGGGAACATCCCGCTCTAGCCCACCCAGGCGCACGTTCCAGCCAGCCCTCCGAGCCGCGCCCGTAGCCTGAACGGGCGGTATACTCCTGCCGCCGCACGGCATGCCCCATTCCCGGGCCCAACGGGCCACCCCGCGAACGTCGTGTGACGGCGCGAGGTGGCAGTCGCGGGGAGGGGGCCGCGGACACCCTCGACTGACTGGTCGGGCTCGGTGTGCGCGGCGACCAGAGGGCCGCTTCCAGCCTCGTCGGAGGAGCGCCCGCAATGGCCAAGATCCCTGTGAAGAACGCTGTCGCCGAACTCGATGGCGATGAGATGACCCGCATCATCTGGGGGTTTATCAAGGATCGCCTGATCCTCCCCTACCTCGATATCAAACTCGAGTACTACGACCTGAGCATCCAGCACCGCGACGAGACCAACGACCAGGTCACGGTGGACTCGGCGAACGCCATCAAGCGGCTGGGCGTCGGCGTGAAGTGCGCGACCATCACCGCTGACGAGGCGCGCGTGAAGGAGTTCGGACTGAAGGAGATGTGGAAGTCCCCCAACGGGACGATCCGCAACATCCTGGGCGGCACCGTCTTCCGCGAGCCGATCATCTGCACCAACATCCCGAAGCTTGTCCCCGGTTGGACAGAACCGATCGTCATCGGCCGCCACGCCTACGGTGACCAGTACCGCGCCACCGACGTGAAGCTGAAGGGCGCCGGGACGCTCTCGATGACCTTCACGCCGACGGATGGCCGCCCCGCGCAATCGTGGGAGGTCATGAAGTTCACCGACGACGCCATCGCCATGGCGATGTACAACACCGACGAGTCGATCCGAGGCTTCGCCCAGGCCTGTTTCAACTACGCCCTTCAGCGCCACTACCCGATGTACCTCTCCACGAAGAACACAATCCTGAAGGCCTACGACGGCCGCTTCAAGGACATCTTCGAGGAGGTCTACAACGCCGAGTTCAAGGCGCGCATGGACTCTGCGAAGCTCACCTATGAGCACCGCCTCATTGATGACATGGTCGCCTCGGTCCTCAAGTGGAGCGGTGGCATCGTCTGGGCCTGCAAGAACTACGACGGCGACGTCCAGTCGGACATCGTTGCGCAGGGCTTCGGATCCCTCGGCATGATGTCGTCGGTCCTGCTGACGCCGGACGGCGCCACTGTCGAGGCCGAGGCGGCCCACGGCACCGTGACCCGCCACTACCGCGAGCACCAGGCCGGTCGGGCGACCTCCACGAACCCAATCGCCTCGATCTACGCGTGGACGCGGGGCCTCGCCCACCGTGCCAAGCTGGATGACAACAAGGACCTCGCCACTTTCGCGACCGCGCTGGAGAAGGTCTGCGTCGCCACCGTCGAGGGCGGCCAGATGACGAAGGACCTCGCGATCCTCGTCGGGCCAGACCAGCCGTGGCTGACCACACAGGAATTCCTCGCCGTGCTGGACACGAACCTCCAGGCGGCGATGAAGGCGTAGCCCTCCGGCACGCCTCCGACAGATAGCAGCGTGGCCTCGGCGGAGCGTTTCCGACGCGAGGTCACGGAGAAGGGAACCCCACCATGCGCCAGAAGGTCACGATCGTCGGCGCCGGCAACACCGGCGCCACGATGGGCCAGATCCTCGCCGCCCGCGGCTACGCGGACGTCGTCTTGATCGACATCGTCGAGGGCCTGCCGCAGGGCAAGGCGCTCGACATCGCCGAGTCAGCCCCGTGGTCGCGGACGTCATCCGCGATCCGCGGGACGAACGACTGGGCCGACACGGCAGACTCCGAGGTCGTCGTGATCACCTCGGGCGTCGCCCGCAAGCCCGGCATGACACGTGAGGACCTCCTCAGCGTGAACGCCGGGATCGTGCGTTCCGTCGTCGGTCAGGCCGCGAAGCACTCGCCGAACGCCACGCTCGTCATCTTCGCGAACCCCATGGACGCGATGTGCCACGTGGCCCTCGAGACCTCCGGATTCCCGAAGGAGCGCGTGGTCGGTCAGGGCGGCATGCTCGACACTGCCCGTTACCGCACCTTCATCGCCATGGAGACGAAGACGTCGGTGAAGGACGTCTCCGCGTGGGTCCTCGGTGGCCACACCGAGGCGACGATGGTGCCCCTCACGTCGAACGCGACTGTCGGCGGCGTGCCCCTGACGCAGTTGCTGACGTCCGCGCAGGTTGAGGCCGTGGCGAACCGCGCGAAGCGCGGCGGGGCCGAGATCGTGGACCTCCTCAAGACCGGCTCAGCGTTCGTCGCGCCAGCCGTCGCCACCATCGAGATGGTGGACTCCATTCTGCTCGACGAGCGGCGGATCATCCCCTGCTGCACCCTCCTGAACGGCGAATGGGGCGTGAAGGACGCCTTCGCCGGCGCACCGGTGCGTCTCGGCAAGGGCGGTATCCAGCAGGTCTTCGAGATCCCCGTCTCCGCTGCAGAGCGCGAGGCGATCGTCGCTGCTGGCGTCGCCGTGAAGGAACTGGTCGCCGCGACCCCGAAGGGCTAGTCCGATGACGATGCGCACCGAGACCGACACGTTCGGCCCGATCGAGGTCCCTTCCGAGAAGTACTGGGGGGCACAGACTCAGCGCTCCCTCGAGAACTTCAAGATCGGCATCGAACGCATGCCCCGTCCGTTGATCCGGGGCATGGGCATCGTGAAGTACTGCTCCGCCGAGGTGAACGAAGATCTCGGCAAGATCGACGCGGAACGTGCCACCGCCATGAAGCGCGCGGCGCAGGAGGTCATCGACGGCATCCTCGACGACCACTTCCCGCTCGTAGTCTGGCAGACCGGCTCCGGCACGCAGAGCAACATGAACGTGAACGAGGTCATCTCCAACCGTGCCATCGAGATGATGGGCGGGACGATGGGGTCGAAGCAGCCCGTCCACCCCAACGACCACGTCAACATGTCGCAGTCCTCGAACGACACGTTCCCGGGTGCCATGAGCGTGGCCACCGCTGAGCAGGTCGTGCATCACCTCGTCCCGGCGCTGGCCTACCTGCGGGATGCCCTCGCCGCCAAGTCGCGCGAGTTCGAGAACATCGTGAAGATCGGGCGCACACACCTGATGGATGCTGTGCCTCTGACGCTCGGCCAGGAGTTCTCCGGCTACGTGCAGCAGGTCGCCTACGGCATCGCCCGCGTCGAGTCGACGCTGCCGAGGCTGTACGAGCTGGCCCTCGGCGGGACCGCCGTCGGCACCGGCCTCAACACCCACCCGGAGTACGCCGTCCGCGTCGCGGACAAGATCCGCACGTTCACCGGGCTCCCCTTCGTGACCGCGCCGAATAAGTTCGAGTCCCTCGCCGCGCACGACGCCCAGGTGGAACTCGCCGGTCAGTTGAACACCATCGCGACCTCCCTCATGAAGATCGCGAACGACGTGCGCATGCTCGGTTCGGGGCCGCGCGCCGGTCTCGGTGAGTTGATGCTCCCTGAGAACGAGCCGGGTTCCAGCATCATGCCGGGCAAGGTGAACCCCACCCAG
>SCVR01000139.1 GCA_004296805.1 Dehalococcoidia bacterium | reverse complement strand
CCGCTCCAGGGGAATGTCGATGATCGTCTTGATACGGCCCGGGCTCGGCGACATCACGACGACACGGTCACCGAGGATCACCGCCTCGCGCACGTTATGCGTAACGAAGAGCACGGTCGTCCCGATTCGCGCCCACACCGACTGGAGTTCCAGTTGGAGCTCGTCCCGCGTCTGGGCGTCGAGGGCGGCGAACGGTTCATCCATGAACAGGGCATGCGGCTCGACGGCCAGCCCGCGGGCCAACTGAGCGCGTTGCTTCATCCCGCCCGACAGTTCGTGGACGTATGCACGGTCGAAGCGACTGAGGTTCACCAGGGCCAACTGCCGGTCGACGATCTCACGGCGCTGCTCCTTCGGGACACCTCGGAGCCTCAGGCCGAACTCCACGTTGTCGCGGACGTTGAGCCACGGGAACAGCGCGGGCTCCTGAAACACCACAGCCCGCTCGCGGGCCGTCCCCTTGATTGGTGCACCTTCGAAGGTCGCCTGACCCTCATACGTGGTGTCGATGCCTGCGGCGATGTTGAGGAGCGTGGACTTACCGCAGCCAGACGGCCCCACGATGCAGATGAACTCCCGCGGACGCACCTCGAGGGTCACGTCGTCGAGGGCGAGCGTGTCCTGGCGCTTCGTGTGGAAGCGCTTGGTGATGTTGCGGAGGGCGAGGAGCGGTCCAGACGCACTCGGCGTCTCCACGCCGTCACCTTTCCCGCGCCCTGTCTCTGCAATCAGCGCCATGATCGTCCTCGTTCCCCGGACGGCAGCCGGTACCGTGCGGGTGCCCCGTTGCTCGGGTGTTACTTGCTGACTTCCCTGAGCCCAAGTTCCCTCAGGACTTTGTTCAGCGGGTCTAGGGCATAAATGCTCGAAAGATCCGGCTTCCGTTCGCCGAGGTATCCCAGCGCGAACGCGTCATCGGCAGACTTTCGAAGACTCGACGCGATCGGGTCGTACGTCGTCTTCTGGTTCCGCCACGCGCCGTTGATCACGGCCTCGGGCAGAGGTGCACTCGTCACCTGCTTGATCCCGTCGTTTACGAGCCTCTTGGCCTGATCCGGGTTCTCGTTGATCCACTGCGTGGTTTTCACGTGCGCTCGAAGCAGTTTCTCCACGGTGTCCGGGTGTCCCGCGAGGAACTTCGCGCTCACAATCAGGTGGGTCGTCACGAAGTCACCGTTCGGCCACAGGTCTCGCTCGTCCAGGAACACCTTGCCGTTGCCCTCGAGGATCAGGCGTGTCGCCCACGGCTCCGGCACCCACGCCGCCTGCAACTCGCCCTTGATGAACAGGGCAAGCGCGTCCGCGTTCGCGATCGGCTTCACATCGACGTTGCCGCCGTGGTCCTTGTCCTTCAGCCCGTTCTTCTGCAGCCAGGCGCGCGCCGCCACGTCCTGCGTGTTCCCGAGTTGCGGTGTCGCCAGCCGCTTGCCCGCGAAGTCCGCTGGCTTCGCAATACCCGAGTCGGCCCGCACGACGAGGAGCGCCCCCGCACTCGTGGCGCCGGCGATGATCCGCACGTCCTTGCCCCCCGACTGCA
>SCVR01000434.1 GCA_004296805.1 Dehalococcoidia bacterium | reverse complement strand
GGTTTGGCGTGGTTCAATTTCTGGGGTTGGAATTTGATCATCGTGTTGGCTGTGATCACTCTGCCTTTGGGTTTGTCGGAGGGTAAGGAATACGCCGAGTTGCCTTGGTGGATTGACATAATGATTGCCGTTGTTTGGCTGTCGTTTGGTCTGAATCACATCATGACTACTGCGATTCGCAAAACTTCCCACATCTATGTTTCCAACTGGTTCACCATGGGTATGATCGTTATGATTACTTACCTGCACGTGGTAAACAGCTTGGCGATTCCTGTTGACTGGGCTACCTCCTACTCCATCTACTCCGGCGTGCAAGACGCTATGGTGCAATGGTGGTGGGGTCATAATGCGGTGGGCTTCTACCTGACCGGTGGCTTCCTCGGCATCATGTACTACTTCATTCCGAAGCAATCTGGTCGTCCAGTGTTCTCGTATCGTTTGTCTGTGTTGCACTTCTGGACATTGACTTTCGGTTACGTATGGCTGGGTGCTCACCACTTGCAATACACCGCGCTGCCTGACTGGACTGGATCCTTGGGTGCGGCTGTTTCCTTGGCAATGATCATCCCGTCTTGGGGTGGTGCGATGAACGGTATGATGACTTTGTCCGGTGCATGGGACAAGTTGCGCACCGACTACATCCTGCGCTTCCTGGTGACTGCGATGGCGTTCTACGCGATGTCCACATTTGACGGCCCGGTTATGGCGATCAAGTCTGTGAATGCGTTGTCTCACTACACTGACTGGACTGTGGGTCACGTTCACGCCGGCGCTTTGGGTTGGATGTCGATGATTTCCTTCGGTGCGATTTATCACATGGTTAAGAAGTTGTGGAATACAGAAATGTACTCCGACCGTCTGGTGAATGTGCACTTCTGGGTTGCGTTGATTGGTGCAGTTACTTACATCGTTGCGATGTGGGTGTCCGGTATTATGCAAGGCTTGATGTGGCGTGATTACGACGAGTACGGCACCTTGACCTACACCTTCGTTGAGTCTGTATCCGCAATGCATCCGTACTATGTGATGCGCGCTGTTGGCGGTGCGATTTTCAATCTGGGTACTTGG
>SCVR01000138.1 GCA_004296805.1 Dehalococcoidia bacterium | reverse complement strand
TGATCTCGGGCTGCCTGACATGCGGGGTGAACGCGTGCTGGAGGCGCTGAAGACCGATCCCAATTGCAGCATGGTGCCCGTCGTGGTCATCAGCGTCGATGACGATACCGGCCTGTCTCGTCGCCTCGGCGCGGACGATCATCTGACCAAGCCGCTTGATCACCTCCGGTTACAGAGTTGGCTGCAACAGGTACGGGCGAGGGAGAGATCCGGTGAAACTGCTGCTAGTTGAAGACGATCCACTCAACGTCGAGTTCTTCGTCGATGTACTCCAGCGGGACGGGCACACCGTGACCGTCGAACGTGACGGCATCGCCGGGCGTGACCGAGCGCTCGGCGAAATCTATGACCTCGTCATCCTCGATGTGCAACTCCCCGGCCTCAGCGGCGATCAGATCTGCCGGCAGATCCGGGAGGCGGGCATCCGACAGCCCGTCATCGCACTCAGTGCAAGCGCCCTCCCCGGGCAGATTGAGGTAGGCATCGACGCTGGTTTCGACGCCTACCTGACGAAACCTATCTCGCCTGTCGAACTGCGCGCCGCGGTCCGAGAGTGGGGCGCCGGGGATCGGAACTCCCTGAGGCACGCTCCTTGACCGCGATCTAGGCGCCCCGAGGCACTAGGAAGGCTCGCATGTCGCCACTGTCTGACACCGGCGCCCTCGATGGACTGGATCAGTGCCGGCTCCTTTCGATGGCCGTCGCGGCCACCCCCGTCGCCCTGTTCGTCACTGATCAGCATGGCCGCTTGCTTCTGTTCCAGGGACAGATCACGGAAGCCCTTGACCGACAGGTGTTCTTTCGGCGTCCGGATGTCGTCGCCCTCATCGAGCGAGCTCTCTCTGGCGAACCGGTCAAAGCCCTCCTGACCGCCGGCCCCGCATCGTTCGAGATCATCATGGCCCCCAACCCACCAGCCGCCACGGATCCCGGTGACGGAGGCTTCGAAGGTGTCACGGGCGTCAGCGGGATCCTCACCGATGCGACTGAACGCGAGCGCACAGTCACTGCGCTCCACAGCAAACTCTCGCGGAGCCCGATTACTGGCCTCCGAAACCGCGCAGCGATGACGGCTGAGATCGATGCCGCCACGCAGTCTTTGGAGCCCGGTGGGTCTCTCTGTGTGGTGGTAGTCCTTATTGATCGCTTCGACCACGTCCTGGAGTCATTTGGCTTCGCGAGCGGCTCTGCCATCCTGCGTGAGGTGGCGCAACGCCTTTATGGGATCGACGTTACGGACGTCGAGATTGGCTCGCTCGAGCTGGGGAAGTTCACGCTGTTCGCCCGCCTCGCCCCGGACCGGCTGACTCACTTCGTGCGCCAGATCGAAGCCATGTTCGTGAAGCCGGTCGCCGTCGATCGCGACAGCATCCTCATCCGCCCAGTCATGGGTGTCGCCATCTACCCGGATCACGGTGACGACGGAGAGATGCTTATCCAGAAGGCAGAGCGGGCAGCCCGTACTGCTGGCGAGCGTGGCGAACTGCATCGCATCCACGTCGCACCCGCCGTACCTCCCAGACGGAACTTTGCTGTCCTCTCCGAACTCCGATCGGCCCTCACCGTCGGGGCGCTTCACCTGGAGTACCAGCCCCTCATCAACCTGCACACCCTGGAGGTTGACTCCGTCGAGGCACTCGCAAGGTGGGATCACGCCGTGATGGGTCGGATCCAGCCGGATGAGTTCATCCCGATCGCTGAGCACAGCGGAATGATCACCGATCTCACGCACTTCGTAATCGGGCGGGCGGCGTTGCAAGGCCGCGCATGGCATGGCGTCGGGCACGACATGCGCGTTGCCGTCAACGTCGCACCGGAAGACCTGCGCCGCCCGGACTTCGGCCAGCGGCTCGAATCCGCACTGGCCCGACAGTCCGTCCCGTTCAGTGCCTTCACGATCGAAGTGACCGAACGGACCGACCTCGGCCGGATGTCCGGCGCTACCCTGCTCCAACTCCAGGGCCTTGTCAGACAGGGTCTCGAGATTTCGATCGACGACTTCGGCACCGGCTTCTCGAACATAGGGAGCCTGCACCAACTCCCGTGCACGCAGATCAAGATCGATCGTTCATTCGTGGCGGGCGTCAACACCGATGAGCGCAGTGAACGCATCGTCAGCGCCATGATCCAGTTCGGACACTCGCTCGGACGTACGGTCGTAGCCGAGGGGATCGAGACTCCTGAACAGTGGGACACCCTGCGCGCACTCGGCTGCGACCTGGCGCAGGGTTACTTCATCGCCCGGCCCATGCCGTTCGAGGAGGTTCATCCCTTCCTTGAACGCGCGAGCTGGCGCTGAGGGCACATCGGACCGCCCGCCCTCCTCTGCTCCCGCTCCTTCAAGCGGCGCCGGCCGGCCTTGATCTACGCTCAACCGATTCCACGGCACCGTCCGACACGTCGTTGAGCCTGACACTGGCACAGGCGGCGCACGAGATGGTCGCCGACCTGACGAAGCCGCTACGGTGGCCAAGGATCAAGACCGTCTCCCACGCGCGGCACCCTTGAGGAGTGGCACCCCATGACCAGCGAGCAGTCCCCGCGCGTCCTCTACGAAACCCGCGATGACGGCGCTATCGCCGTCATCACCATGAACCGCGCCCGCTACCGCAACCCACTGAACATTCAGATGATGCGTGCACTCACCGAGGCCTTCGACCGCGCTGCAGACGACGACACCGTCCGTGTCATCATCCTGCGAGGTGACGGCCCCTCCTTCTCCAGCGGCCACGACCTCGGCTCGCCCGATGCCGTCCGCGCCCGCGAGGAGATGGCGGGCGCCCCGTTCTCGAAGCGCGTGGCACGCAGCCGGGAGATGGACCTCGAACCGCTCATGCGGTTCCGCAACATCCCCAAGCCCACCATCGCCATCGTCCAGGGCGCATGCATCTACGCCGCATGGATGCTTGCTGCATCGATGGACGTCATCTTTGCCGCCGAGGACGCCCAGTTCCTCGCCACCAACTTCTCCGTCTTCACCGTGCCCTGGGACATCGGCGCGCGGCAGGCCAAGTACCTCCTGTACGACAATCGCTTCCTGGATGGCCACTCCGCGAAGGCGGCCGGCATCGTCCAAGAAGTCCACCCCCTCGACCAACTCGAGGCCGAGGCCATGGCGTACGCCCGCCGCGTCGCCAAGAACGACCCGTTCCAGCTCCGGATGATGAAGCACTCAATTCACCAGATGCAGGAAGTCCAGGGCTTCACAGCCCACATCAACTCGTCCTTCGCTGACCGCATGGTCCGCGCCGCCAACACGGACGTCGCCATCAGCGAACAGCCGGACGATCCCTCGAAGCGCCGCCGCTACATCAGCGTCGAACGCGCCCGCACCAACCGGGATCCCGGCCAGCCCGAGTAGTTCGAGGATCGGCGACCACTCCCGAAGCAATCGCGCACGCAGCATCCGAACAAAGAGAGGCCCGGCATTTGCCGGGCCTCTCCTCACACACCTGGTGTCCCCGCTACGGAGCCGTGCAAAGCACCTGCAGGACCGTACCCGTCCCGGCACTGCCGGGGTTCGGGCCGTAGCCAGGGTTCGTCTTTACGACGAGGACCTGGACCACGTTGCCAGAGATCGTCGAGCCGGACTTGGTGATGTTGCTAGAGACAACCACCACCATGTACGTCGGGACAACAGACGGCGGGCCCGAGCTGTTGCCCGGGGCCGTGGACCACGTGCTGCCGCAGGCCGGAGTGCCCACGGTGTTCTCGAAGCCCTTGAACGCGGACGGGGCCGCCCCGCCGCTCAACGTGTTGTCCTTCGCCCACTGGGCGCCCCAGAAGTTGACCGAGCTCAACAGCCCGTGCGGCGTCACATTACCGACCACGAACACTCCGCCCGTCGAGTAGACGTACGGGATCGTGATCGTGACGGACGCGCTGCCCGTGCTGCCCAGGTGGTTGGCGTCACCCGCGAAGGTGGCCGTACCCGTGCAGTTGTGGGCCGGAAGCGTCGGGCTGGCAATACAACCCGTGACCGGCAGCGGCAGGTTCAACCCGCCGACGCCCGTCACCACCGCCGTCAGCGGGTGGCCGCTACCGTCGTAGACGAAGCTCCCACCGCCGTTCACCGTCGTGGTGCTCGGCGCCTTGTTGATCGTCAGCGTCGCCGTCGCGCTGCTCCCCGTGTGGTTGGCGTCGCCTGGATACACCGCCGAGGCGGTGCAGGAGTCAGCCACATTCGTCGGGGCTGCCACACAGCCCGTCACCGGCACCGAGGCCGAAAGGGCGCCGACGCCTGTCACGGTCGCCGTCAACGGGTGGGCGGTCGCGTCGTACGTGAACGTCCCAGCACCGTTGATCGTCACCAGGCTCGGGGCCTTGTCGATGGTGAGGTTTGCGGTGGCGCTACTACCGAGGTAGTTCGCTGTCTCCGCGTACGTCGCCACCGCCTGACAGGTGTTGCCCGCGTTGGTGCAGTCACCTGAGTAGGCAATCGTTGCCGACCCGGCCGCAGCCGGACTCACGGACGCTGTCGCCGTGAACACACTGCCGGTGTATACGAGCGACGCTGCGCCGAAGCCCACCGTCGTCGTTGTCGGGGCCTTGTCGATGGTGAGGTTCGCGGTGGCACTACTACCGAGGTAGTTCGCCGTCTCCGCGTACGTGGCCACAGCCTGACAGGTGTTGCCCGCGTTGGTGCAGTCACCCGAGTAGACAATCGTTGCCGACCCGGCCGCGGACGGAGTCACGGACGCCGTCGCCGTGAACGCGCTGCCCGTGTACACGAGCGACGCTGCGCCGAAGCTCACCGTCGTCGTCGTCGGGGCCTTGTCGATTGTGATCGAGGTTGTCGCGCTGCTCGGGAGCAGCGTCGGCGAACCAGCGAACGTCGCCGTCGCCGTACAGGTGCTGCCCGCGTTGGTGCAGTCACCTGAGTAGACGATGGTCGCCGTTCCAGACGGAGTCACCGTCGAAGTCGCCGTAAACGGAGACCCCGTGTAGACGAACGGCCCGGGTCCGAAGGTCACTGTCGTGACGCTCGGGAAGATCGTCGGAGCGATCCAGTGCTTCGCCGCGGTCGCTGCCTGCAACGAGCCGGCCGCGTCGCGGAAACTTGCCTTGATTGTGTCGTCACCGGCCACCAAGCCACCGTGGTACGTGAACGACACGTCACCGTTCGCGTCCGTCACACAACCCACTGGCACACAGGTGCCGACGGCACCCGCGTTCTGGCCCGTGATTGTGAACGTCACCACCTGACCAGCCAGCGGAGATCCGCCGCTCGTCACGTGTGCCGTCACGGTGTGGTTGGTGTCCACCGGGTTCGTCGCGTCCAGCGGGGACAGCGAAATGCTGCCAGATGCCACCACGATCCCAGAGCCGGAAATCAGGATGTACGCCTGGCCGCACGCTGACGCCCCGGTACCGGGGTCAACACCACAGGCTGGCCGCGTCGCCGTGTCCGTCGCCACTGCCAGCGGACTGAAGTCCGTCGGGTAGGTCGGGAACACCTCGTGGACGGAACAACCCCAACCCTGTAGAGATCGGAAGAGC
>SCVR01000137.1 GCA_004296805.1 Dehalococcoidia bacterium | reverse complement strand
GTCGTGACGATCGACGCGGCGAAGACAGTGACTGCGACGTTCACGACGGTCACCTACACGCTGACCGTGACGCGGCAGGGGACCGGCCTGGGCACCGTGACCTCGGCGCCTGCGGGGATCACCTGTGGCGCTGACTGCTCCGCGACGTTCGGCTCGGGGACCTCGGTCACCCTGACGGCGACGCCTGACGCCACCTCGACGTTCACCGGGTGGTCTGGCGCCTGCACCGGCACTGGAAGCTGTGTCGTCACGATGGACGCGGCGAAGACCGTCACCGCGACGTTCACGAAGCGGGTGTACCCGCTGACCGTGAGCCGCGTCGGGCCGGGCACGGTCACGAGCACGCCTGGGGGGATCTTCTGCGGGGCTGCCTGCACCGCGACATTCGACTCGGGCACCGTCGTGACGCTGACGGCAACGCCTGACGCGACCTCGACGTTCACCGGGTGGTCCGGTGCGTGCACGGGCACCGGCAGCTGTGTCGTGACGATCGACGCGGCGAAGACGGTGACTGCGACGTTCACCGCGCAGACGGTTCAGCAGCAGCTGACGACTCTCAGCGAAACGATCGGAGCCATGGGACTGCCTGGGGGCACCACTTCCAGCCTGCAGTCGAAGATACAGGCTGCGATCTCGTCTGCGAACAGGCCGGCCTGCAACCAGCTCAACGCCCTGCTCAACGAGGTTCGTGCGCAGACCGGGAAGAGCATCCCGGTGCCACAGGCAGCGCAGATGACTTCGACCGTGACAAGACTGCGGTCTGAGATGAGTTGTTCCTAGCCCGAGGCAGCGGGGCTGGTACCCGAAGCCGGATCACTCCGGCCTCGGGCGCGGCAAAGGTTCAGCAAGCGGAGAAGCCTGATTCAGCCAGGCTCGGCCGCCCATCGTTCGCGGCGCACTGTGAGCGGTAGCGTCGCCTCGAACTGGAGGATCGACATCTCGCGGGATCCGAAGCTGTGATGCCAATGTCGTTGAATGGTGATGTAGGCGCGTACCCCTGGCTGGTCCTTCAGGCACAGACGAAGATGCCCGCGTAACTGGCGGGGTCTCGGACTCGTCTAACCCAGACCTCAACCGTCCCTCTGAAGTGGTCAGTCATGGGCTGCTGGGGCCGACTTCTGGCTGGAGACGCGCTGCCTCGAGCTCCTGCGGGCATACTCTCGCTTGGCTTGGCGGGCTGTCAGACTCGCGGAGCGCACCGCGCCGTGTTGCGACGTCGAACTTGACCGGTTGCGGCCGGGGCCGGCTGATCATGAGCGGCGAGGCAGGAGGGACCTCCATGGACTCCAAAGTGAGCCAATCCGATGTGGGGCCGTCGATCCGGAACTGGTGGCCGAACCAGGTCAACGTGAACGTCCTGCACCCGCACCCCCCCGCTGGGAACCCGATGGGCGAGGACTTCGACTACGCCGCTGAGTTCACGAGCCTCGACCTCGCGGCTGTGAAGCGCGACCTCCACGCGCTGATGACGACCTCGCAGGACTGGTGGCCCGCGGACTACGGGCACTACGGGCCGTTGTTCATCCGCATGGCGTGGCACAGTGCCGGCACCTACCGCATCCATGATGGGCGCGGTGGCGCGGGCGCCGGGATGCAGCGCTTCGCTCCGCTGAACAGCTGGCCAGACAACGTGAACCTGGACAAGGCCCGCCGTCTGCTGTGGCCGGTGAAGAAGAAGTACGGGCGAAAGATCTCATGGGCTGACCTGATGATCCTCGCTGGCAACTGCGCGCTGGAGTCGATGGGCTTCAAGACGTTCGGCTTCGCCGGCGGTCGCGAGGATGCCTGGGAGCCGGAGATCGACGAGTACTGGGGAGCCGAGCAGACGTGGCTTGGTGACGAGCGCCACAGCGGCGACCGGAAGCTGGAGCGGCCGCTGGCCGCCGTCCAAATGGGGCTCATCTATGTGAACCCGGAAGGCCCAAACGGCGAGCCGAGCGCGCTGGCCGCCGCCCGCGACATCCGCGAGACGTTCGCGCGGATGGCGATGAACGACGAGGAGACGGTGGCGCTGATCGCCGGCGGCCACTCCTTCGGGAAGACGCACGGCGCCGGCAGCGCATCGCACGTAGGGCCGGAGCCCGAGGCCGCCGACATCACGGTGCAGGGCCTCGGTTGGAGGAGCAGCTACGGGACCGGTAAGGGTGGCGACGCGATCACCAGCGGCCTGGAGGGCGCGTGGACGCCCACGCCGACCTCCTGGGACAACAGCTTCTTCGAGACACTGTTCGCGTACGAGTGGGATCTGGAGAAGAGTCCGGCCGGTGCGTGGCAGTGGGTGCCCACCGACCCGGCGGCTGCGGAGGCAGTGCCCGACGCACATGACGCGAACAAGCGTCATACGCCCGTCATGCTCACGACCGACCTCGCGCTGCGCATGGACCCCACCTACGGCCCGATCTCGAGGCGCTTCCTCGATCACCCGGAGGAACTCGCGGACGCCTTCGCACGTGCGTGGTTCAAGCTGACCCACCGCGACATGGGGCCCTACGCCCGCGGGTTGGGCGTGGAGGTCCCGGAGGAGCCACAGATCTGGCAGGACCCCGTCCCACCGGTCACGCATCCGCTGGTGGGCGCCGGTGAAGTGGCGACCCTCAAGGCGATGACCCTCGCCTCGGGGCTCTCGACGTCGCAGCTCGTCTCGGCGGCGTGGGCTTCCGCCGCGAGCTTCCGAGGCACGGACAAGCGTGGCGGGGCGAACGGCGCTCGCATCCGGCTCGCACCGCAGAAGGACTGGGCTGTGAACCGTCCGTCGGAGCTCGCAGCGATCCTTCGCGTGCTTGCGGGCATCCAGGAAGTGTTCAACGCTGCCCGGACCGGCGGCACGCAGATCTCGCTGGCCGACCTCATCGTGCTTGGCGGGTGCGCTGCGGTGGAGCAGGCAGCGAAGCGCGCGGGCTATGACGTGCTGGTCCCGTTCGCGCCTGGGCGCACGGATGCGTCGCAGGAACAGACCGACGTCGAGTCGTTTGCGGTGCTGGAGCCGAAAGCCGACGGCTTCCGCAACTACCTGGGCCCTGACCAGGAGCGACCGGCTGAGCACTTGCTGGTGGAGCGCGCGCGACTGCTCACGCTGACGGCACCGGAGATGACCGTCCTCGTCGGTGGGATGCGGGTCCTTGGCGTGACGGCCGAAGGCACCGCGCACGGCGTGTTCACGCAGCGTCCCGGCCTGTTGACGAATGACTTCTTCGTGTACCTCCTCGATATGGGAGTCGAGTGGCACGAGGCCGGGAGTGCGTATGAGGGACGGGACCGCGCGACTGGTGACGTCCGCTGGACCGCGACCCGCGCGGACCTCGTGTTCGGTTCCAACTCCCAGTGCCGTGCGCTGACGGAGGTGTACGGCTCTGACGATGCCGGCGAGAAGTTCGTGCACGACTTCATTTCTGCATGGGACAAGGTCATGAGTCTGGATCGGTTCGATCTCCGCTAGCACGCGATCTGATCGGGTCATGGAGCACCGAGGGCGCGGCGTGGTCAAGTGCTGCTCGCGAAGATCCTGCTAGTTTCGGGCATCACCCTGGTACTTGGTGTCATCACCACGGTCAGCATGTTCCTGGTCGGCCAGGCAGTGCTGGAGTCGTACGGGATCTCGGTCGCGGGGCTCGGTGACGCAGACGTCCAGAGGCTGGTGATCGGGCTGGGCGTTGCTACCCCTCTATTCCCAGTCGTGGGTATCGCGCTCGGTGTCATCCTCCGCAGCACGGCGGGTGCGATCACGGCTGTCATGGGGATGCTGTGGTTGCCTCAAATCTTCGTCGAGCTGCTGCCTTCAGGCCCGCAGGCGCTGCTTCGCCTGGCCCCTCAGTCCGGCGCGGACAGCCTAACGGTCGCCCACCTTGCGGAGTCGCCGCTCTATTCAGACCCTGCGGTGGGCGCCGCGATCGTGGCGGTGTGGCTGGCGGTGTTCGTCGGTGCGGCGTTCCTCGTGCTCAAGCGACGGGATGCCTAGAGCCCACCGGTCAGTGCCGGTCCATGAGAGGTGGGTCTGTGCGCAGGCCCACCTCTCATGCCGGACCCCGCAACCATCGCGGACGAGGCCCTACCCGATGGCGGGCCGGAACACTCGCCTCCCGCAGTACTCACACGGATCGCTCGAGGGATGTCCGATGACCCCACTACACGACTCGCACAGTCAGCAAGGGCCTGAGGTCTACGAGATACGAGTCCAGGGACACCTCGGCGCGCGGTGGTCCGACTGGGTGGGTGGGATGGCCTTCACGCATGAAGCGGATGGGACGACCACGCTGAGTGGTGTGCTCGCTGATCAGTCTGCCCTGCATGGCGTCCTCAACCGGATGCGCGACCTGGGTGTCGCGATCGTCTCGGTCAAGCGCGTCGATGTCGCGGTCGACCCCTGCAGCCA
>SCVR01000136.1 GCA_004296805.1 Dehalococcoidia bacterium | reverse complement strand
GAGTTCTCACGCCCGTATTACCTGGCTGGCCAGTCCATCCTCGTGAAGAGCGACAACACGACGATCAAGACTGTGAATGACCTGAACGGGAAGAAGGTCTGTTCCGCACAGGGTTCCACCAGCGAGAAGAACGTCATCGCGAAGGCCCCCACCGCGCAGTTGACCAGCCTGACGACATACTCGGCTTGTGTGTCCGCGATGAAGGATGGCCGCGTGGAAGCGGTGTCGACCGACGACATCATCTTGGCCGGATTCGCGGCCACCGATAAGACGCTGAAGCTGGTGGGCGGCACGTTCACCACAGAGGCGTACGGCATTGGGATGAAGAAGGGCAAAGTCGACCTTCAGAAATTCGTGGACGGCCTGCTGACCGACATGATCAAAGATGGGCGCTGGGAGAAGCTCTACAACCAGTACCTGGGTCAGGTCCCGGGCCTGCTGCCCGCGAAAGACGCACTCGCGGCGCTGCCCGCGACTTCGTAATACATCCATGCGGGCCGGGGCACCTTCGTCCCGGCCCGCATGCTTCCTTCAGTAGAGGCATACATGGGGCTGCTCGGCTTCGCAGGCGACGTGATCGAGCAGATCCGCCTCCACTACCCGGCGTTGCTCCGCGGGTACTGGTTGACCATCAGCCTGACCATCATCTCGATGACGCTCGCGACCGTGGTTGGCACGGTAACGGCGCTGCTCCGTGCATCGGAGTACCGCCCTCTTCGGTACCTCTCCAGCGTGTACGTAGAGACCTTTCGGAACACGCCGCTGCTCATCCAGTTGTACTTCTGGTTCTTCGCGCTGCCACGCCTTCCTATTCTCGAGACGCATCTGCCGGTGATCGGCACGATCAACTGGCTGCTCTCGCCAATGCAGGCCGCCATTCTTGGACTCACCGCATACACGGGCGCCTATACGGCGGAGGCCCTGCGTAGTGGTCTGCGGTCCGTCGATCCGGGCCAGACCGAGGCCGCGCGGGCGCTCGGACTCACCTACATGCAGACGCGACGGCATGTGGTGGTGCCGCAGGCGTTGCGCATCGCAGTCCCCCTGCTGACCAGCATCCTGAGCGCGCTCTTTCGGAACAGCGCACTGGTCTCTGTGATCGGGGTCGTCGAGCTATTGGCAGCGGCGGATCGAATTCAACAGCAAAACTTCCAGACGTTCGTGCTCTTTACCGTGGCCGGGGTGCTGTATCTGTCATTGACGCTTCCACTTGCGTGGGCCTCTACGCGACTGGAACGCCGCGTGGCGCGCGCACAATGAGCAGCTACGTGCTGGCAGGCGCCGGCTGGGCGCCGTTCGCTGAGTGGTCGATCTGGCGCTTCCTGCTCGAAGGATTGTTCATCGCGCTGCGGATCGCTGCCGTCAGCATCACCCTGAGCGTCGTCATCGGAGTCGTGATGGCGACCGCGCGCCTTGCCCACACGCGCGCAATCCGATGGCCGGCCGGTGTCTACGTCGAAATGTTCCGGGCGACTCCGTTGTTGCTGCTTATCCTCTTCGTCTTCTTCGGTTCGGCTCGGGCGCACCTGGAGATCGGGCCGATCGCAGCAGTGACGATCGCGCTCACGCTATACAACAGCGCCGTGATCGCCGAGATCGTCCGTGCGGGAATTCTCTCGATCTCTCGCGGGGTCATCGAGGCCGCGCGCTCCCTCGGCTTGACCTACCTGCAAACCATGCGATCCGTAGCGATCCCCATGGCCCTCCAGCGAATGGCCCCGGCAATCGTGAGCCAGTTGATCACGCTGTTCAAAGACACCTCACTCGCCAGCGTTCTGGGGGTCCTCGAACTGTCACGTCGGGCCCGTGTCATTTACGACACACCCACGTACGGCAACCCGATCGAGGTGTTGACGGTCGTCGCGTTCTTCTACTTCGTGCCCAGCTACCTGCTATCGCGGCTTGCGCAGCGGCTTGAGCCGAAGTCAGAGCGAGGGCGCCGCGGGTAGGCGCTTGGGTCGCTACCCATAGCGATGAACCGCACGCTCGCCCCTACCGGACTTCTACATCGGAGTTCAGGCCGCGATCGCGGGTTACCGGTTGCTCACTCGCGACGCGGGCCGGTATCGCGCCTGCTCCCCTCGATTGCCGCTGATCGCACCGGACGCCTGATCAAGAGGTCGACCACGGCCTACACTCCGGCCAGCAGCGGTAGGAGGCGGGGCGTGAGCACGGACGCACATACCGACGGCAACCCGAACGAGGCCATGTGGCGGGAACTGCTGTTGCATGGCCACCGTGGCCGGTGGTCGTTCCTGCCGGCTGACCCTCGCTGCATGGTGTGCCACCAACCGTTCTACGGGTTGGGGGGGCGGCTGCTCCGCGCGATGACCGGGTACGGGCCTTCGCGGATGAGCCCGAACATCTGCAACCACTGCGAAGACATGATGCCCACGGGCGGGGCCGAGGTGGATACCGGTGTCCTCTTCGCGGACATTCGCGGGTCGACCGCGCTGGCGGCGCAGATGGGCACCGCTGCGTACGCCGAGTTGATTGGCCGTTTCTACCGCGCGTCGGCGCACGTGATGGTTGAGCAGGAGCAGGGCTGGATCGACAAGTTCGTCGGCGACGAGCTGATGGCCCTCTACATCCCCGCGATGGGCGCGGACTACCGCATGCGCGTGGTGAACTCCGGGGCCGCGCTGCTGAGAGCGGCTGGCTATACGCCGGGCGAGGAGCCGTGGCTGCCACTCGCGATCGGCGTGCACGCGGGGCCGGCGTTCGTTGGGAAGATCGGCGCGGCCGGCTCAACCGCCGTGACGGCGCTGGGCGACACGGTGAATGCCACAGCACGCATCCAGGCACAGGCCGAGGCGGGCGAACTCCTGATCAGCGAGGACCTCTACGCCTCGGTGGAATCGTCGTACCCCGGCCTGGAGCGGCGGACGCTGACGCTCCGCGGCCGCGAGGGCACGGTGGACGTGCGCGTCTTGCGTCCCGCGGAGGTCCCAACGGGGGCCACGAAGCCGTAGCCCTCGTTAGTCGAACTCCGGGTCGTGGCTCTCGAAGCCGACCTCGTAGTGACTGTCGTCGCAGAACGGCTTGTTCGACGAGTGCCCGCAACGGCAGAGGGCCATCCGCGTGTCTGACCGGACGATCCGGCCCTGCCGGTCGAGGATCAGGAGGCGGCCGCGGACATAGAGCGGGCCATCCGCTTGCGGCATCACGGCCACCGGTTCCTCAGGCGGTTCAGGAGACGGACGGCCGTCCAGCCAGCGCATGTGCAACGCGCCTGACGGGCATTGCGACACGATCTCCGCGATGCGCTCCGGTGGCTCCGCATCCGCGACGACCCAGGGGCGCCTCCGCGGGTCGAAGGCTTCGAGCGACCCGTTGAAGCACGCGCCGACGTGGGCGCAGTAGCGTGGGTCCCAGGTGACCTCGATCGCGTCCGTCCGGTAAACGCGCGAGGCCGCGGGATGGTGCCGTTCCTCATTTGCATGGCCGTTTGGCATGGAACTCTCCTCGGATGACGTCGCTGTCCGGGTGTCCGACGGGATGCGACCGGACGGCCCGACCAGCACGGCGCACGGTGTACCACGAATCACAAGGGTTGACCCCCAGTTCATCAGTCGGTTGGAAGCCGAGAGCGCGTATGTGGTAGAACCCGCCCACCTCCCGAGGTGGCTCGGGATTGGTGCGGAGGGGTACTGGATGCCGCTCGACCCGGCTGC
This sequence comes from Dehalococcoidia bacterium, assembly GCA_004296805.1. Classification (GTDB taxonomy): domain Bacteria; phylum Chloroflexota; class Dehalococcoidia; order UBA2979; family UBA2979; genus SURF-43. Next base: position 1,145 of record SCVR01000136.1, on the reverse strand, counting down.
GAAGAAGTTCCTCGATCAGGTGGCGGCGATGGGCGCCCCGCCGACGCACACGCTCACGCCCGCCGTCGTCCGCGCCGCCCGTGCGCCAGTGCCGCCGGGCCCGGACGTCGCCCGCGTCGAGGACATGGAAGTGTTCGGGCCGGAGGGGCCGATCCCCGTCCGCCTCTACTACCCCTCGAACGAAGCCAACCTGCCGGTTCTGGTCTGGTACCACGGTGGCGGCTGGGTCATCGGCAGCGTCGAAGGGGACGACCCCACGGCTCGCCGGCTGTGCCTCGCGACCGGGGCGATCGTGATCAGCGCGGACTACCGGCTGGCGCCCGAGCATCCGTACCCGGCCGCCGTGGACGATGCATACGCCGTCGCGGTGTGGGCGTGGCAGAACGCGGCGCGCTACGGCGGCGACGCGACACGCATGGCGATCGGAGGGTGGAGCGCCGGCGCTAACCTCGCCGCGGTCGTAACGCTGCTGTCACGCGACCGCGGCGGGCCGGTGTTCCGCCACCAGCTCCTCGTTGTCCCGGTCACGGACGCGCGGATGGAGACGGACTCATACGTCGACAACGCGGAGGGGTTCATCCTGTCGAAGCCGTTGATGGAGTGGTTCTACGACCACTACGCGCCGGTGGGCGTCGATCGTTCGCACCACACGATCTCCCCACTCTTCGCGGAGAGCCACGCGGACCTGCCGCCGGCGGACATCCACGTGGCGGAGTTCGACCCTCTGCGCGACGAGGGCGAGGCGTACGCGAAGGTCCTCGAGGCCGCCGGGGTGCCGGTGACCGTCACACGGCACCCGGGGCAGATCCACACGTTCTTCACGGCGGCGCACCTCTTCCCGCACGGCCTCGAGACCCTCGGGGTGGCGGCAGAGCGGGTGAAGCAGGCGTTGGCGTAGTGGTCGAGGTGCACCGAGGAGGCTCGGGAGAGGTTCAGCCATGAAACTCGAGATGTTCCACCTGCACCCGTACCGCGACCTGCCGACGGATTTCGCCGAGAAGTACCGCAGCGTATGGGTGGACGTGCCCTCCCACCTCTTCGACCCCGCCAAGGCGCACGTCATGTACAACGACACGCTCGACGAGCTCGAGTACGCGGCGAGTCTGGGCTTCGACGGCATCTGCGTGAATGAAGATCGGAAGAGC
>SCVR01000135.1 GCA_004296805.1 Dehalococcoidia bacterium | reverse complement strand
CGTGAAGACGCTGTCCGGTGGCGAGACATTCCTCGCGTCACTCGCACTCGCGTTGTCCTTGTCGGAGCATCTTCCTGAGATCTCGGGCACCGGCGGCGCGGTATCGCTGGAGTCCCTGTTCCTTGACGAAGGCTTCGGCTCACTGGACGCCGAGTCCCTTGACCTTGCTGTGCAAGGGCTTGAGGCGCTGGTCGATGGGAACCGCATGGTCGGAGTGATCTCGCACGTGGAGGAACTGTCCGAGCGCCTGCCCTCGCGGATCCACGTCGAGAAGGGCGCCGACTCGTCGCGAATCAGGGCGGATGCCCGCTAGCGCCGCAGCGTGCAGCCCTCGTCCGTGCGCGCGTGTACCATTCGCGTCAGGGCCCGTAGCTCAGCGGTAGAGCAGTGGACTTTTAATCCATCGGTCCTCGGTTCGAATCCGAGCGGGCTCACCACCTCCCACCCCCCACAAGCCAGCCCCAGCTTGCCACCAGGCGCGCTGTCGGGCACGACGTGGCGCTAGGCGTCGCAGTGGGTTCATCTGGCCATAGACCTTGGATCCGCGCGCAGGCCCGCCGTATGTCCTAGGGGTGAGCGGGCGCCCCCTGCGCCCAGAGTTCCTGACTTGCTCCCGTCGGGACGACGAGCGTTCATGCACGCCATCGTTGGGAGTTGGCATGGCACTGATCGACGACCACATCACGACCTACCTGCAGGCCCTCGAGATCGAGGGCAAGACCGCAAAGACAGTGGCGAGCTACGCCAACTCGCTGGCGGCATTCCGAAGCGCGGGTGAGCGACTCGGCTTCCCCGACCACCCCGCCGATTACGACGTGTCACACGTGTACGCCTTCCTCGGCGACCTCCGAGCGCGTGGGGCCTCGGCTGGATACCAACACCGCCGGCATCGCGAAGTGAAGACCTGCTTCTCGTGGCTCAAGCGTATGGGCATCGTGGACGAGAATGTGTTCGCGAAGGTTCCCCTCGTGAAGCGCCCGCAACTGATCAAACCGCCATTCTCCCCGGATGAAGTCCAACGGCTGCTCGAGTGTTCCGACCGCACGACTGCGACAGGGGCCCGCAACTACGCGCTCATCCTGTTTCTGCTGGACACCGGCATACGAGCCTCAGAGTGCATCGACCTACGGCTCGCCGATGTCGATTGGGACCGTTCGCGGGCCTTTATCCGACATGGCAAGGGGGAGAAGCAGCGTTGGGTGGGGTTCGGGTCGCGGACAGCGAGCGCCGTTCGCGACTATGTCGATCGGTTCCGTGGCGACCACCCTGGGGCGCTGCTCCTCACCAGTGCGGGTGAAGCGATGACAGCAGCAGGGACTCTCGAGGTCTTGCTGCGGCGTCTAGGCGAACGCGCGGGAGTAGCGAAGGTGCACCCGCACCGGTTCCGCCACACGTTCGCGACGTGGGCGATCGAGTCGGGAGCCCGTGAGATCGACGTACAGATGCTGCTGGGGCACTCGGACCTAACGATGACCCAGCGGTATGCGCGGACATACACTTCTGAGCAGGCGGTCCGAGCGCACCCTGAGCTCAGTCCGGTGAACCGGTTGGCTGGCTGACGGCTCTGCAGGCGGCGTGTCGCGAGTTCGAATCCCGTCCCCCGCCAGGCGTGACATCGCCTCAGGCCACTTCGCTTGGACGGCGACAGGGACACCTCGCGCGAGGAGTCGCATCTCGGTCTACGCGGTCGTTGCGGGCATCACTCGGTTGTTCTGGTATCGCGCCTCAGGCGGGTGTGCCGAGATCACCTTGCCCGGATGCGACGTCTATACATCATGTGAACGCATCGCGGCGCGGCAATGCAGCGCACGCCAAGAAGGGAGACGGTCCGCCCGAAAGACGGACCATCTCCCTTCGTGATCTGAGCGTGGACCTACTTCTTGATCCACACCTGGTTCAGGTCAACGAACCACGATTGCGGTTGCACGAAGCCCTTCACGGAAGGGGCAAGCGCCCGTAGGTTCAGGTCGTGCACCGTCGTGATCACGGGCGCATCCTTCATCATGGCCGACTGGAACTGCCGCAGCAGCTCCGTCCGCTTCGCTGGATCGAAGGAAGCGGCTGCTTCCGCGTATAACTTGTCGGCGGCCGGGTTCGAGTATCCAGTCGTGTTGCAGCACCCCTTCGGTGGGATGTAGTCGGTCGTGTAGGACCGGAATGCGGAGATCGGGGAGATCGGAGCGGTCGAGAAGTAGATCCCGTCGTACTGTGACCAATCGGAGTTCCCAAAGCCGGCGCGGAAGCCACTGATGATGGTGTTCCACTCCAGCGGGACGAGCTCGACCTCCACGCCCACTGCCTTCAGGTCCTGCTTGAACTTTTCGTTCATCGGTCCGGGGAACATGTTCCCGGAACCCCCCGTGGGGTACGCGATCTTCAACTTCAGGCCGGAGCCGTAGCCAGCGTCGGCGAGCAACTTCTTTGCCTTGGCAGCATCGTAGTTGAACCCCTCCCATGACGGGTCGTAGTACGGGTGGCCCTTGTACATGTACTGGATTGACGGCTCGCCCACACCGTTGATCAGCGTGATCAGGCCCTTCTTGTCCATCGCGTAGTTCAGCGCCTGGCGGACCCGGACATCCTTCAAGGCAGGCTTGTTCAAGTTCAACTGGTACGTGATGACGTGTGGGTACTCCTTCAGGATCACCTGGTACCCGGACGACTTCAAGAGTTCCACCGCGTCCGGCGGGGGCAACTCTGCCCAGTTGACATCTCCCGACTGCAGGGCAGCAAGGCGAGTCGCAGGCTCGGGCATCGGCTTCAGCACGATCTTGTCGAGCTTTGGACGTCCGCCCCAGTATTCCGTGTTCGCGTC
>SCVR01000134.1 GCA_004296805.1 Dehalococcoidia bacterium | reverse complement strand
GTTCTCGTTGAGGTAGGGCGCCTCCGCTCCCCCCTCACCGCCCTCGCTGGTACTCTCGGTGCATCTCCCCGCGCGTGGCATCGAGGTAGCGCATGCCGGTCGACGACCGCGCCCTGCAGCAGGTAGCGATGAGCCGCGAGGAGTACCGCCGACTCGTCGAGATGCTCGACCGCGAGCCGACCGAGGTCGAACTCGGGATGACCGGCGCGCTTTGGTCTGAGCACTGTGGCTACAAGCACTCGCGGCCGCTCTTCCACTACTTCCCCACCACCGGGCCCTTCGTCCTCACCAAGGTGGGGGAGGAGAACGCCGGCGCCATCGACCTCGGTGACGGCTGGGTCTGCGTCTTCAAGATGGAGTCGCACAACCACCCGAGCGCCCTCGAGCCGTACGAGGGTGCGGCGACCGGTGTCGGCGGCATCCTGCGCGACATCTTCGCGATGGGCATGCGACCGGTCGCACTCCTCGACTCGCTCCGCTTCGGGCCGCTATCCGACCGCAACAACCGCCGGCTGTTCCGAGGCGTGGTCGCGGGCATTGGTGGTTACGGGAACTGCGTCGGTGTCCCTACCGTGGGTGGCGAAGTGCAGATGGACGCCTCCTACAGTGGCAACCCGCTCGTGAACGCGATGGCGCTCGGCATCGGGCGGCGCGAGCACCTGCTGTCGGCTGCCGCCCGAGGGGTGGGCAACCCGCTTGTCCTCGTCGGCGCGGACACCGGCCGCGACGGCATCCACGGTGCGACCTTTGCCTCCGTCGAACTCTCCGAGGGCTCAGACGAACACCGCCCAGCCGTCCAGGTCGGCAACCCCTTCATGGAGAAATTGCTGATGGAGGCCTGCTGCGAACTGGCCGAACAGCACCGCGACTGGATCGAAGGTCTGCAGGACCTCGGCGCGGCTGGGCTCACCTCGTCCAGCGTGGAGGCTGCCAACCGCGCGGGCACCGGCATCGACATCGACATCTCGCTCGTGCCGCGTCGCGCGCAGGGGATGAACGCCTACGAGGTCATGCTCTCGGAATCGCAGGAGCGGATGCTCGTCATCCCGAAGATCGAACACCTCGACGAAGTCCTCGCGCACTTCCGCCACTGGGAACTGCACGCGGACGTCATCGGTCACGTCACGGACGACATGATGGCGACGATCCGCGACGGCGACACCGTCGTCGCGCGGATGCCGGTCGGGATCTTCGGCGACCCGCCGCAGTACCCGCCAGCGGGCGAGCGCCCGCCGAGCCTCGACCGTCTCCAGGCGATCGATCCCGGCGCGCAGCCTGACGTCAGCGACCCTTCTGCGACCCTGCTTCGCCTGCTCGGCTCCGAGAACATCGCGAGCCGCCGCTGGATCTTCCGTCAGTACGACCACATGGTGCAGAACAACACGATCGTCCGGCCCGGAGGCGACGCCGCCGTGATCCGCGTGCGAGGTACCTCGAAGGGTGTCGCCGCCTCCACCGACTGCAACGGACGCTTCCTCGCCCTCGACCCGCGCACGGGCGCCGCGATGGCCGTCGCCGAGGCCGCCCGCAACGTCGTCGCCACGGGCGCGACGCCGGCGGCGCTCACGGATTGCCTCAACTTCGGTAACCCGGAGAAGCCAGACGTCGCCTACCAACTGGAGGAGGCGATCATCGGCCTCTCCGAAGCGGCACGCGTGCTAAACACCCCGGTGATCTCCGGCAACGCCTCGCTCTACAACGAGACGCCCGGCGGCGCCATCATCCCGACGCCCGGCATCGGCATGGTCGGCGTGATCCAGGATGTCGAGCGCTGCCTGCGGATCGCGCCACGCGAGGGCGACCTGCTGCTGCTCGTCGGCGGCACCCTCGATCAGCCAGCGTCGACGCTCGCCGGCTCCGAGTACCAGCACGTCGTGCACGAGACGTTCGGCGGGCTGCCCTCGATCGACCTCGACCTCGAGGTCCGGGTGCAGCGGCTTGTCCTGGACGCCCACGACCGGGGATTGCTGACCGCCGCCCACGACCTCGCGGACGGTGGCCTGGCGGTCGCGGTCGCGGAGATGTGCATCGCCTCTGGCCACGGGATCCAGGCGGGCGGCGTCGATGTCGGCTCGCGCCTCGACGCGGCGCTCTTCGGCGAGGCTCCCTCGCGCTTCCTCGTTGCCGTGCGGGACACCGCCGCGGCTGCCTCGCTGCTCGCGCTGGCGTCTGCCTCCGATGTCCCGGTCGTCGACCTCGGCCACATTGGTAGCGACACGATCGCCCTCGGCCCCATCGCGGTGTCTGTCGTGGCCGCGAGCGGCGAGTGGGACGGCGGCCTCGAGCGCGCGCTGGCGGAGGGCTAGCGATGGGCCAGGACGAAGACCGGATCGCGCTGCTGCGGCGGCTCTACGACGCGTTCAACCGTCGTGACATCGACGCCGTCATCCCGATGCTCACGAAAGACGTCGACTGGCCGAACATGATGGAGCGCACCCGGGCCATCGGCCACGACGAAGTGCGGGAGTACTGGACCTACCAGTTCACGCAGGTCAACCCGACCGTTGAGCCCGTGACCTTCGAGATCGACGAGGACCGCGTGCTCGTCGCCGTCCACCAGGTGATCC
>SCVR01000022.1 GCA_004296805.1 Dehalococcoidia bacterium | reverse complement strand
CCGCAGGAGTCTCACCCGCGTCGCTGCGGCGGACCCTCCCACCCCCGCTCCGAAGGCTCCTCGCGGCTGCCGAGGCCACCGCAACAGAGCGTGGAGTGACGGTCTGGGCGGTCGGTGGGGCGCCACGTGACCTGGTCATGGGCGAGCCGATCAACGACCTCGACCTGGCCATCGACGGTGCCACCGCCCCGTTCGCGAAGGCGCTTGCGAACCGGCTCCCGGATGCCACCGGCGGGCCTGTGACAGCCTTCGGGACAAGCGGCATCACCCTGACGACCGCAGATGGGCCGATACGCCTCGACCTCGCGCGGCTGCGCTCAGAGACGTATGACCACCCGGGCGCCCTCCCCTCAGTCCGATGGACGCACGACATCGAGCGGGACCTCGCGCGCCGCGACTACAGCGTGAATGCGATCGCCCTCGGGCTCACAGGCGATGATCGAGGGCGCGTGGTCGATCCGTTCGAAGGCATCGCGGACGCACGTGCCCGACGACTGCGGGTGTTGCATCCTCGCTCGTTCGAGGATGACGCCACTCGACTGTGGCGGGGCGCACGGGTCGCTGCGTCCCGCACACTCCGTCCGGATGGTGGGACCGCGTCGTTGATCCAGGAAGGCGGCCGTTGGGCCTCGACCATCTCAGGAGACCGTTGGTTCGGCGAACTCGATCTCACTGCGCGCCGAGGGCGGGCCGGAAGCGTCGTCCGGCTCCTCGACAGGTGGGGAGTGCTCCGCGCCATTGATCCGGCGTGGAGTGTCGATCCGCGCACCTTGCACGCGCTCTCCCGCCACTCCGAGCCGATGGCGGCGCCGGTCCTCGCCGCGCTCCTGCTCGCGCCGCTGGCGGGCCGTGACGCGGTGCTGGCCAGGCTCAGTGCTGCGAGCGACATCCGCGAGGCGGTGCACGACGCGGCTCGGCTCCTCGCCGTCCCCCTCGCCCCTTCGATCGAGGCTCTCGTCAGTCTCGAACGGACGGGTCACGATGCGCGCACTGCCGCCGCGTGGCTCCGCCCCGGAGGCGCAGTCCTATCGCGTGCCCTCGACCGTTGGGAACGCACGAGGCCTGCGCTCGGGGCTGACGAGGTTCAGGTGCTGGGCGTGCCACGCGGGCCATACCTCGGACAAGTGCTGCGCGAGTTGCGCCGTGCCCGCTACGAGCGCACGCTGGCTTCGCGGGCTGCCGAGCGCGAGGCGGTCCGACGATTCGTGGAGCGCGAGGGACTTCGATGACCGCTGGTGAGATCTGTGGCATCTGCAACGAGGTCGAAGAGGCCCCTCTGGTCGAGTGCATCCGGTGCTCGACCAAGTTCCATCTAGCGCTCTTCAAGGACCGGCCGGGCAAGGATTGCGGCGACGCCATCCTCGGCGAATCCATGGGCGTCGAGATGCTCTGTAACAACTGCATTGAGTTGGAGCGTGCCGGGAGCGATGCCGGTGCGAATCTGCTCGGCCTGTACAACGCCATGACCGAGGGGCGCCTGCCGCCGCCGATGGCTCCTGCGGACACAGCGGCTCCGCGGCCAGCACGTCCCGCCCCTGAATCAACCTCCGACCGACCTCGACGGCGGTTCCGCCGCATCGACCGTTGAGCGAGCAGATGCCTGAGCGTCCGCGGCGCCCGATCTCTCCGTTGCTAATCCTCGCGTTCGGGCTGCTGCTCGGTCGGATGGCCTCGCAATTGCCGGATGCGCCCCGGGGCCTCGCGGACCTCCTGATCGCTGCGCTCCTGGCGGTGAGCGTCACACTGCTGTGGCGGCGCTGGGCCCGGCGGACAATCGAGCGGCGACGCCTTGAACAGCGGCGACGGACGACGACGAAGTCCTAACCGGCACGTCCCGTACCTCTCGCGAACCAGGTCGCGTCTCCACCGTCGCGAGGTGCCGCGCCAGTCACGGGCGTGAACCCGCAACGCAGCATGTAGTACAGGCCGCGCCCGTTCTTCCGGGGGACACGCACGAACAGGCGCGTGACACCGTCCTGCGAGAGCCGGCGCTCCACGAGCAGCAGGGCCTTGGTCGCGAGCGCACGGCCCCGCGAAGCCGGCGCGATTGCCACCGCGATCAGCGCCGCCTCCCCCGCCCTCGGCAGGTCGCGCGCGAGCGCCACGATGCCGTCAGCGGGGCCCGTTGTCCGCCGGCCCTCGCGGAGCGCCAAGACCGAAGCGCTGGACGGGATCTCGGGCGGGTCGCCGCTCAGCCCCCGGTCGACGCCGTCGAGGAGTGCCTGACGGATGCCAGCGTCAGCAAGGAATGCCGTGCGTTGGGCATCTCGGACTTCAACGAGGGTTACGCCCATGCCGCTCGCCCATGGAGTCGAGCGCCCGGCCATCAGCGCGGTTCAAGCCAGCGCGAGACCGCGGCGGGCATGTCGTCAGCACGTAGGCGGCGCACTTCGCAGTCCGGGAGCGCGTCCAGGAAGGTCGGACCGTACTCGCGTCGCGTGATGCGACTGTCGAGGACCACGAAGACGCCTCGATCCTTCGAGCCGCGGATCAGCCGCCCGAACCCCTGACGGAAGCGCAGGATCGACTGTGGGAGCGCGAATTCGTCGAACGGGCTGTCGAACTGCTCCGCGCGGCCGGCGTATACCGGGTCGCTGGGTACGGGGAACGGCAGTCGTGCCACGACGATCTGAGACAGGGCGTCCCCCTGCACGTCGATGCCTTCCCAGAACGCGGCCGTCCCGAGGAGGAGCGTGCGCGGGCGGTCCATGAGGAGACGGAGCAGCCGTGCTGGCGAACCATCGATGCCCTGTGCGAGCACAGTGAGATTGTCAGTCTGGAGCGGCTCGCGCAGTGCGTTCGCCGTGGATCGCACCGCCTGGTGCGAGGTGAACAGTCCCAGCGTGCGTCCCTGTGCCGCCCGCGCGAGTCCGGCCATCGCTTCCTGCACCGCGCGGTCGTAGCCGGGCATGCCGGGCTCCGGCAGGTCGTTGGCGACGAGCACGAGGACGGCGCGCCGGTAGTCGTACGGCGAGGGCACCTCGATGGTGCGCGGTTCGTCCAGCCCGAGGCGGTGTGCGGCGAAGTCGAACGATCCCGCAGTAGTCAGCGTGGCGGAGGTGACCATCACTGAGTCGCGGCCACCGTAGAGGTCGACCGCGAGCCGTCCTGCCACCTCGAGGGGCGCGAGGTTCAGGCGCACGTCACCCTCGCCGGAGGTGACCCAAGCGATGTCGTCGCGCGTGGGACGGAGCACCGTGCGGCGCAACGAGTCCCGTGCTCCGACAGAGGCTTCGACGGCGTGTGCGACCTCGCCGCGCAGCACTTCGACCTCCGGGGAGTCTTCGATCGCTGCGAGCCCGTCACGGATCGCGCCCAGCCGGTCCAGGGTGACCGACAGTCCCATGTCCACGGTGACGCCGACGCCCTCGACTTCTTCCCATGAGGGCTGCGCCCGCCGCGCGGAGGTGAGTGAGACCTCGTTCCGGCCTCCCGAACGCGAGTCTTCCTGGTCGTCGATGAAACGCCGGACAGCCTCCACCATCTCGCGGACGTGGTCCTTCGCGCCGGTCACGGCGGTGTCGAGGTTCGCGGCGGCCGGGGCCAGCCCGGCGGTGGGCGCAAGCGCCTGCACGGGGCCGCGCGTGAGGCCCTGCACGCGCCTCGCGAGCCCGGCGGCCCCATGCCGGTCCTGCGCCCCAAGCGCGTCAAGCCGTTCGCGGAGCTCGCGCATCGACAGCGTCGCGCCGTAGTGCTGGGTGGCGACGTCCTCCAGGCGATGTGCCTCGTCGATGATCAGGTGGCGGAACGGCGGGAGCACCTGGTCACCGCGCGCTGCGTTTGCGAGCAGCAGCGAGTGGTTGGCGACGACGGCATGCGCAGCGGCAGCGCGCTGGCGGGCACGCAACAGGAAGCACGAGCCGTCCCGTACGTACGCGCAGCGGCGAGAGAGGCAGTCGGTCTCGCCGGCCGATACCTGATCCCATGCGGGCTGCTCCGGCGAGGTCATGTACAACTCGCTTCGCTCGCCGGTCTCGGTGTCCGGGAGCCATGCAGCGATGCGTGCGAACAGGCGCGCCTCCGGCTCGGTCCGGGCCGACGGGTCCAGGCGCACCGCAGCCCAGCGTTCCAGGCAGAGGTAGTTCGCGCGCCCCTTGAGCAGCGTGGTCCTGAGAGTGCCCTCAGGCACGCCCTCGATGCCCTCGACGATCGCGGCGGCGAGGACGAGGTCCTTCGTCGCCAGTTGGTCCTGCAGGTTGAGCGTGTGGGTGGAGACGACGACGCGGTCGTTGTTCCGCAGCGCGTGCAGGAGCGCGGGCAACAGGTACGCGAGCGACTTCCCGGTACCTGTCCCCGCCTCGGCAGCGAGGTGGCCGCCGTGGTTGAGGTTCTCCGCGACTGCCCGAGACATCGCTTCCTGGCCGGGGCGTCGTTCGTAGCCGGGGAAGAGATCGGTCCGTGCTGCAGCGGCGGCGAAGAGGGTGTCGACATCGGCCTCGGTCACCGGGACCCGTTCGATGTTTGGTGTAAGGGCAGGGAACGCGACCTTCGAAGGCGGCAGGGGCATGCGCGCGAGCAGTTCGCGCGCCTCGGCCTCGGTCGGCGGGGCGAGATGGCGCACCGCTAGGGTGTCGTCGATCAGGCGGGTGGCGCGCCAGCCGGCACGCTCGGCGAAGATGCGCATCTCCAGCAGCGTGGTGCGCGGCATCCCCTCCATGCGGTCCAGCAGCGCGAGGAAGATGTCGCGCGTCGCCTCGGCATCCGCGAGCGCGCGGTGGGCGACCGGCATCACGACACCAACCGCTTCGGCGAGCGATCCGAGGTTCAGGCGTTGAGCCGTCGGCAGCAGCACCGAGGCGAGTTCCCATGTGTCGTAGGACGGCCCCGGTGGCACGATGTGTTCTGCCGCGAGGAAGGCGAGGTCGAAGGCGATGTTCTGGCCCACGACCGCCCGCTCTCCGATGAACTCGCGTAGCCGCTCGGCCACCTCATGGAAGCGAGGGGCGCCCGTGACGTCGGCATCGGAGATGCCGGTGAGCGCGCGGATCTCGGGCGGGATGGGGCGACCTGGGTCAATGAACGTGGTGAAGGTCTCGGCGTGGCCCTCGCGGTCGAACCGCGTGGCACCCACCTCGATGATGACGTCGGAATCGAGGCTCAACCCCGTGGTTTCGAGGTCGAGCGCGACGTAGGCCTCAGCGGGCATGAGCCCGGCTTCCCAGGCGGCGTTCGGCCGCGGTGCGCCCGCAGGGTGCGGGGAGTGTCAGCCTACTCCGAGCGGCCGGAGACTGCTTCGCTCGATCCTTGAGCGAAGCGAATCCAGCGTCCGTCCTTGGTCTTGTGGACGGCCTCGAAGTGTCCCTTGTGCAGTTCCTCCAGGAACTCCTCGGGCGTGGTGATGGCCTTCTCGAACCCAGTCGCGAAGGTGCCAATGCCGCTGGTGGAGTGCGCATCGGAGCCGCCGGTCCCGCTGATACCGAGCAGCCGGACGACCTCGAGGGCGAACTCGTTCTCCTGCGGGGTGTTGGCGCCGTTGGCGACCTCCACCGCATGGACGAGCTTGAAGACGGGCATGCGCTCGGCGGCCTCTTCCGGCGTCATCTCGAACTTCACGCCGGTCCGCATCGCGGTGACCGGGTCGAACAGGCGACGGAACGGGTGGGCGACGATGAGGAATCCGCCGACCTTGTCGAGTTCCTCGCGGAGCTTCGCGGCCTTGCGGATGCCGGGCAGATAGGTCTTCAGCCCCACGGCCAGCATGTGTCCCATGTCGGTCGAGACTTCCATGCCGAAGTTCACGAAGAAGTCGGGGTGTTGCGCCCGGAAGTTCGCCTGGTGGTGGGACTCATGCACGTTGTCGTGCTCGGTCATGTTCACGCCGGACAGGCCGATGCTGCCCGCGATCTGCACGAGTTCGCTCGGGTCGAGCATGGAGTCAGAGGAGGTTGGTTTGGTGTGCACGTGCATCTCGATGATCGAGCCGTGCAGTCCGTCGTGGAGTTCCAGCGGATCCTCCTCGTCCGTCCGCCCCAGTGGGTGGCGGCGGTGGGGTTTGACCGAGGATACCGAGCCCTCGTGCTTCCGTCACCGTACCGCAAGCGCGGGGATCAGGCGCGGGCGGCCAGGAACGGCAGGGCACCGACGAATGCCACCAGCGAGGTAAGGAGTGTCGCCCAGACCACCCTGGCCTCCCCGCTCCAGAGGCGGCCCCTGGCCACGGCGTAGACCAGGGCCAGCAGCAGGTGGGCGGAGGCGACGCCGACCGTGAACCGCGCCGTCCCCGCGGCGTGGAAGGCGACCCCCGCCCCGATCCCCGCGAGCGTCCACGCGACGACCAGGGCGTTTACGGCCACGATCCCGAAGATCGGGAGTGAGACCTTGAGGTCGGGGAGCGGCCGGAGGTGCGCCCTCGAGAGGCCGAACATGACGTACCCGGTGCAGGCGAGGGCGACGGCGAATCCGCAGACCCATCCGGCGAGGACCGCCGCGAACAGCGACGGTTCCGCCTCGATCAGGGCTCTCACGCGCCGGCCTCGGCAGGCAACTCCTCGATGGCGAGCGCCGCGGTACGGGAGAGGGTGCGCGCTTCGAAGACCGCAGCACCCTGCGTGCGGAAGTC
>SCVR01000133.1 GCA_004296805.1 Dehalococcoidia bacterium | reverse complement strand
CGTGGTCACGCCGCACCTCGCTGCATCGACCAATGAGGCGCAGGACCGCGCCGCCGTCGATGTGGCCGAGCAGGTGCTGGACATCCTCGATGGCAAGGCGCCCCGCTTCCCGGTGAACGTGCCGACGGTAGGCGCGGAGTCGATGGCGATCATCGCCCCATACATCGAGGCAGCCCGAGTTGCCGGCCGCGTCGCGATGCAGCTGGCGCAGGGCCGTCTCGAAAAGGTGCGCCTCGAATATCGCGGCGAGGTAGGGAACCACGACGTCACGCCCCTGAAGGCCGCCGCCGTTGTGGGGCTGCTGGACGAGGCCACGGACGAGAAGGTGTCCGCTGTGAACGCGATCACAGTCGCAACGCAGCGCGGCCTGCGCATCGAGGAAGAGAAGGGGGCTGCCCAGGAGCCCTACGCAAGCCTCGTCACGGTCGCTGTCCACACCGACGCCGGTGTCGAGCGCGTGAGCGCGACGCATACCGCCGGTGGCACAGCCATTGTCGCGATCAACGACTACAGCGTGGACGTGCGAGGCGACTCGCAGGTGCTGGTGGCAATCGAGAACATCGACAAGCCGGGCTCGATCGGGCGGGTCGGCACCTTGATGGGGCAGCGCGGCCTGAACATCTCCTCGATGTCGGTCTCGCCGTCGCCGTCGAAGCACGGGCACGCCCTGATGCTGCTGGGCGTGGACCGCTCCCTGTCGAACGACGAGCTGGCGCAGGTGCGAGGCCTCGACGGGATCGAAAAGGCGCGCCAGATCCGCCTGTAGGCTGGGCGACGCTCTCGGCTAATCGTCGAGCGGGTTGTAGACCATCCCCGTCGCGAGCTTCGGGTAAAAGTACGTCGTCTTCTGCGGCATGACCTCGCCAGCGTCGGCGACGTCGGTGATCTGCTGCGCACGCGTGGCGTTGAGCAGGATCGCTAGGCGGCAGGCGCCAGACTCGACCGCCTCGCGTGCCTCAGTCACGCTCTCGGTGAATGTCACGCGCTGCCCACCCGCCAGCACCGCCCGGTCGATGCCGAAGATCGGGGTCAGCACCGTCTCTGTGAGGATCAGGGCATCCAGCCGCTTCGACGGCTTCGAGATTCCCTGCGGCATCGCGTTGTCGATCGCCTCCTGTGATCGCGCGGTCAGCAGGTGTACCGAGTGCGCCCCCTCAAGTCCGAGCACGGCGAAGGTGCTCGGGCCGAAGGCGTTCGCCTGCACGCGCGCCCAGGCCTCGTCAGCAGTACCGAGTTGCTCGATGCGGTAGAGGCCGGCGAGCCGGTCCAGGATCGAGACCGGGAGCGTGCTGGCTTGCACCAGCCGGTGGATCGGGAGGATGACGAGGCCCGGGTCGTCCTGGGGGATCATCCCCATGAGGACGAAGTTCTCCGGCTCGTTCCCCGTCCAGCGCCTGCCGGCCTTCGCCGCGCACTCGTCGCGGTAGTCGAGGGCCGTGTGCGTGCGATGGTGGCCATCCGCGATCGTCACGTTTGAGGCTGCCACGGCCTCAGTCAGGGTGGCGACCTCGGCCGCCGCGCCCACGGTCCACAACCGGTGGCGGTCGCCGAGGGCGTCGATTGCCTCGAAGGTCGGGGGGCGCTTCGCGATCTCGGTGAGCAGGTTGCGGGCGGCCTGCTTGGGGTCGAGGAACATGCCGAAGACCGGCGAGATGTTCGTCCGCGTCGCCTTGATGAGGGCGAGCCGGTCTGCACGGTGAGAGGCGATGGTGGCCTCGTGCGGGCGGAGGATGCCCTCCTCCGGCCGGTGGAGGCAGCAACGCGCGAAGAACGCGCGCCGTGTGACCCAGGCACCTTCGATGCGCGCCCGCTGCTCGTACGCGTAGTACGCCGGCCGGGCGTCGCGCGTGAGGGCGCCCTCGCGCTGCCACTGGGCGAGGGTGGTCGCGGCATTGCGGTACTTGGCGTCTCCCTCGCCGGACGGGTTCTCGATGTGTGCGGCGTTGTAGGGCGACCGGGCGTGCAGCGTCGCTATGGCTTCGGCGCCAACCACGTCGTAGGGGGGCGCGATGACGTCGTCACCCCGCACCTTCCGAGGGTCGTAGCGCAGGCCGCGGAAGGGACGGATCTCGGTCACGGCAACACCTCCGGGGCGGGGGCAGGGGCGAGGCGGTCAGAGTAGGGCCGTATCGTCCCTGACCCCGGTCGCACGCGCCAGAGTCGGGCGATAGACTCGCCCGCATGCCTCGATACTGCGTCTTCTGCGAGATTGTGGCCGGCCGTGAGCCGGCTGAGGTGCTACTGGAGACGGATGACGTGATCGTCTTCCGGAACCGGCTGCGCTGGGTGCCGATCATGCTGCTCGCAGTGCCCAAGAAGCACATGACACAGGCCGAACTCTGGGGTGACATGGGCCCCGTCGGCGCCGCTGCCGTGAAGGTGGCACAGGAGCAGTGCCCCGGTGGCTACCGCTTCGTCTCGAACTCCGGGTACGACGGGATGCAGTCTCAGGACCACGCACACGTGCACATCCTGGGCGGCACCTTCCTCGGCGAGTACGCCTAGGTCGAGGCTTCGGGCGCTGGCGTCCGCTTCGGTGGCATCTGCACCAGCGCGACGAGCGTGTTCTCCGCGACCCGGTTCCCGAGGCGCCAGCCGCCGCGGCCCGTCGTCTCGCAACGCAGTGCGTCTCCGGGCTGCAGAGCGACCTCGGTGCCGGTTG
>SCVR01000132.1 GCA_004296805.1 Dehalococcoidia bacterium | reverse complement strand
GGTCAAAGCGCGAGATGCCCAGGATCAGGATGCCCACTTCAATGTACCTACGGTCAAGAAGAGCCTTTGGCGCCGCCTTCTGGACTGGATCTTCGGGCGATGAGCCGAGAACGGTCGCTCGTTTTGCGGGGTACGCGAGCCATTCTTTCGCGGACCATCCGCTGCAACGGAGCGCGTTGCGCTCGTCGGCGCGCTAGGTCAGCACCGCTGACCTTTTTTCTCGGGAAAGTAGTGCGCCATACTCTTGCAATAATTGGCTTCAGTACCAGATCGAATGCCTGTGCGTGGGTAGGGTCGACGCCCCCTCGGCGTCAGCGAATAGGTCTTCAAGAACTGGGGAACACCCTAGCAAGCGACGGCAGCCGCCTCGGTGTCCGAAGCGCTTTGGCACCTATGTTGTAGAATGTTGACGTCGTTTATGGCCACGAAGAAGAAACGTACAACCCGCAGGATCCAGAACCGCCTGCCACAGACGGACCAGTCTCCGATCGCTCTTGCGCGGGCGATCGACCAGCGCATCTCCAGCCGGCTGTATGCGGTGTCCGCAGGCCGATGCCAGTTCAAGGGCTGCAACAAGGACGTGACGGTCCACAGCCTGACGCGACAGGCGGCGACGCTCGGAGAGAAGGCGCACATCGTCGCCTTCAAGGAGGATGGCCCGAGAGGCCGGCAAGGACGGCGACCGAAGGACGTTAACGACATCTCCAACCTCATGCTGCTGTGCCGGGAGTGCCACCGGCTCATCGATACGCGCCCGCAGGATTATCCCCGCGAACTGCTCGAGCGCTTCAAACACGAGCATGAGGAGCGGATCAGGCGGGCCACGGCCATCGGGCCCGAGCGACGATCGGCGATCGCGCTGTTTCAGGCGCCTATCCGCGGCCAACGGGTCGCAATCAGCGAAGATCAGGCCGTCTCAGCGCTCTTCGAGCAGCAGCGCTATCCCGCAAACAAACCGGTCACCATCGACCTCAACGGCTTGGTCGGCGCATCCGAGGATGACGCCTTCCTTGCTCAGGCATGTGGCCAGATCGATCGGGCAGTTGAGCGCCTGTTCGCCCAAGGCGGCGACCTAGAGGCGGTAGGCCACCTCTCCGTATTCGCCATCGGGCCGATCCCGCTCTTGGCATATCTGGGAGGTCGGCTCAGCAATAAAGTGCCGATCACCCTCTTTCAGCGTCACCGTGACAGTGAGGACTGGACGTGGAAGAGCAACGGCCCCGTGGTCTCCTACCAGGTTGAGTGCCTGCAGGACCGAGGTCGAGGCTCGCCCGTGGCACTCGTGGTTGCACTCAGCGGCGATGTTAAACTTGACGCGCTTCCGGAGCCTATTCGGGCCGCCTCGACGGTATACCGCATCTCGCTCGGGGGCGCGGTACCCAACCCGACGTTCCTGCGCCGGCCGCAGGACCTCGACGGCTTCAAGTGCGCGCTGTTCGAGGCGCTGGGCACGATCAGCCTCGCGCATGGTCTCGTTGAGGAAATCGACCTGTTTCCGGCTGTCCCTGCGCCAATCGCTGTTTTGTGCGGGCGGGAACGACTGCCGAAGGTGCATCCGCGCTTCCGCGTGTACGACTACGACGCGGCCGCCGGTGGGTTCAACTACAAACTAACGGTGCAATGATATGACAACGAACGACTACTACCAGAAGGTGTTGGCAGCGCAGACCCTTGCCGACGACAGCCCGGAGATGAAGGAGCTGCAGGCCAACCGTGCTGCGGTCGAAAAGGTGCTCCGGGAGGCATTGCCCGGGGCATCCGCCACGATCCGCTACGGCGGCTCCAAGGCCAAGGGGACGCTCATCCGCGAGTCCTATGACCTCGACATCGTCTTCTACGTCCCCAACGGCAATAATGCCGCCGGCGAGACGCTCAAGGACATCTTCGGGAACGTGAAGAACGCGCTCGGCAAGCACTACGTCGTGGAGCCCAAGACGTCGGCCCTTCGGCTGCGCAGCACGGATCGACGCTCCGACCTCCACATCGACGTGGTCCCGGGTCGCTTCACCGACGACAGCAAGAGAGATTGCTTCTTGCATCAAGAAAGCGGCGAGAAAGACCGGCTCAAGACCAATCTTGACGTCCACATCTCGCACATTCGCGACAGCGGCGTGGTGGACACGCTGCGGCTCCTCAAGCTCTGG
>SCVR01000131.1 GCA_004296805.1 Dehalococcoidia bacterium | reverse complement strand
AGCAGGACCGCCTTCGGCGCACCGTCCGGCAGCCACGACTGCCAGTAGATGTTGAAGTCCTTGACGCCCTTGAACGTGCTCTCGTGGTGCTTCATCGATCTCTCCCCGTGTGCGCGCTCGGACTATAGGGCCGCGACTTGCCGGATGACCTGGGTGCCGAGGCGGTGCACGAAGTCGAGGGCGTGCGGGCCGACCGGCATCACGATCACCTCCTGCACCCCTATCGCGCCGTACTCGCGCATCTCCTCGACGAACGCTGAGTCATCGCCCCGCGCGAGGGCCTGCCCGCTGTAGAGGATCGTCTTGCGGATGCTGGCGTAGTCCCGCCCCTCGCGCTCACAGTGCCCGCGCAGCACATCGAGTTTGTGGGCGACGGTCGAGATGTCGCGCGCGGTGATGTTGCACGCGTCCGCGTAGCGGGCGACGAGGAGCAGCGTCTTCTGCTCGCCGGTGCCGCCGATCATGATCGGTGGGTGAGGCTGCTGGAGTGGGCGCGGGGAACAGAGTGTCTCGCCCAGCTGGTAGTACCGGCCCTCGAACGGGCCGTTGTCGTCGCTCCACATCTGGAGGCAGATGCGCAGCGTCTCCTCCAGGCGGCGGAACCGCTCGCCGACGCGCGGGAACTCGACGCCCAGCCCTCGATGCTCACGCTCGTACCACGCGGCACCGATGCCGAGCTCGGCGCGGCCCTCGGACAGCACGTCGAGCGTCGACACGATCTTGGCGAGCAGGCCTGGGTGTCGGTAGGTCACACCCGACACCAGCGTCCGCAGCCGCACCTTCGACGTCTGTCCCGCCAGGAATCCCAGCGTGGCGTAGGCCTCCAGCATCGGATCCTCGACCGGCAGGAACCCCTGCATCTGGAAGTAGTGGTCCATCACCGATACCGAGGTGAACCCGACCTCCTCGGCCGTGCTGGCCAGGCGCGCGAGGTCCGCCGCGATCCTCGGCGGCCCGTCCGGCCACTGGAAACTCGGGATGTGGATGCCGACGTCCATCGTGCGTCTCCCCGCGACCTGCCTAACGGAGGGCGTCCCCGCGCCGGTACTCCTCGGTGATCTCGTCGAGGCGCGTCTTCACGTCCGCCGGGAGAGGGGCCTCGACGGCGGCGAGCGAGTCGTCGAGTTGTTCCGCGCGGCTGGCGCCGATGATCGGCGCGGTGATCACGGGGTTCGCCAGCACCCACCGCAGCGCCATCTGCACCATCGGGATACCCGAGTCCTTCGACACACCCTTGATCGCCTCGACCGTGTCGAACTCGCGGTCGTGCCAATAGCGCGACTGGTAGTTCTGCGCCGCGTTGCCGAGGGTGAAGCGCGTGCCCTCGAGGGGGCCCGAGGCCTGGCTGTGCTTCCCCGTCAGCAGCCCGCCCGCCAGCGGGTTGTATGGGATCACGCCGATGCCCTCCTCGGCGCAGAGCGGGAAGAGTTCGCGTTCGAACTCACGGAAGAGCAGGTTGTACCGAGGCTGCACGCTGTCGAAGCGCGCGTAGGTGGCCGCCTCCTGCTTCCCGATCGCCCGCGCGAGGCGGAACGCGAGCCAGTTCGAGACGCCGATGTAACGCACGCGTCCCGACCGCACGACGTCTTCGAGGGCGCGCACGGTCTCGTCCATCGGCGTCAGCGGGTCGTAGCCGTGCAGCTGGTACAGGTCGATGTAGTCCGTGCGCAGCCGCTTCAGGCTGTCGTC
>SCVR01000130.1 GCA_004296805.1 Dehalococcoidia bacterium | reverse complement strand
GTCAGCGGTCATGCGATAGCCGGCCATCGATGCTCCGAGACACTGCGAGGCGTGCGTGCTGCCTCGAAGGGGAGGCCGCGTTAGTCTAGCCGTCACTCCGCCGACATCGATGTCGCGCAGCAATCGAGGCCTTCATGTCAGAGCGTTCCTACGGCCGTAACCCCCGCGAGGCCCGTCCGGTCACGATCGAGCCCGGGTTCACGAAGCACGCGGAGGGCTCTGCCCTCATCTCCTTTGGGGACACGCGTGTGATCTGTACCGCGAGCGTGGAGCCGGGCGTCCCGGGCTGGATGCGTGGCTCCGGCAAGGGCTGGATCACCGCCGAATACGGGATGCTGCCGCGCGCCACCCACACGCGTGGCGACCGCGAGGCGGCACGAGGGCGTCAGAGCGGGCGCACGCAGGAGATCCAGCGGCTCATTGGGCGCTCGCTGCGTGCCTGCCTCGATATGGGGATGTTGGGCGAGCAGACCGTGACACTCGACTGCGACGTGATCCAGGCGGATGGAGGCACCCGCACCGCCTCGGTAACGGGCGCCTGGGTCGCCCTCGCGATTGCGGTCGAGCGCCTGCAGAAGGCTGGCGGCATGGTTGCCTCTCCGCTCAGGGCACAGGTAGCGGCGATGTCGGTGGGGATGCATGACGGCCTCCCCATTCTCGACTTGGACTACCTCGAGGACTCATCCGCGGAGGTCGACTTCAACGTCGTGATGCTCTCGACGGGGCGACTTGTCGAGGTGCAGGGGACGGGGGAGGGTGGCACCTTCTCGCGCGCGGAGATGGCCGGCCTCGTCGACCTGGGCTGCGAGGGCATTGAGCGGCTGTTCAATGCGCAGAAGGTCGCGATGGCGGAGTGGCGCGCCCGCTAGGCCGGGTGCTGTCGAACATTCGATCGATCCAATGATCAGATCACTTGACGTGATCCGGCTTCGACCGTAGATTTGGCACATAACGCTACCGGACGTTCTCCGCTGTCTCCCCGGGCAGGCGGACGACGGGAGTGCTGGATGCTGTACGGCGTGTTTTGCCGCCTGGGGCGGCCGGCTGGCGAGTACCCGACCCTCCTGGGGGCCGTGCAATCGGTCAGCGTGGTCTCCTGGGCATTCCCCGAGGCCTGCTGGGTCGTCGAATCCCAGCACACCGCTGAGACCGTACGAGACGCGTTCCAGGCGGCTATCGAGCCGGGCGACCTCGCTCTGGTCTTCCCGATGCAAGTCGGGCCGGCCCGCTGGACCTCGCTGAAGGACTGGCGCTTCGGCCGGCAATTCTTACAGAGCGCCCTCGCCCGCGAGCAATCGCCCGCCACTCGATAGTCGCGGGCAAGGGCGAACGTGGGAGCCTAGGCTTCCTTGATCTCGATCTGCTTGGCCTGCGTCGTGGGCGGCACTGCCACGCTGACCTCGATCACGCCGTTCTTCAGTGTGGCGTCTACCACTGAGTCACGAGTGACCCCAGGAAGCGCGACGCGACGCATGCTGGAGCCGGCATAGCGCTCACGGCGGACGAAGCGCTCGCCCTTCTCTTCCTTCTCCTCGGAACGCTTGGCCGAGATGGTGAGCGTGCCATCTCCGACTTCGACGGAGATCTCCTCGCGCTTGAAGCCTGGGACCGACGCCTTCACCGTGTACTTGCCGTCAGCCTCAGCAACGTCGACCGCCAGCACATCGTCAGGGAACGCGGCCGCGGCGAGCGTGGGGAACAGCCGCCCGAACCGCCAGTCGTCGTCTTGCCACTCGTCCAGCATGCGACGCAGATTCATGAATGGTGAGCGCACGGTAATGTCGGCCACGGTCTCTTCTCCTTGTATCCCTTCGTCAGGTTTCTTCGATCCTCGAAGGTCGTGCGAGATCCCGCGGTCGTGCGGGATCCCGATCATCGTGAACATCGCGACGATGATCTGAGAGTGGCTGAGGCCTCGGGATGCGTGTGACTTTGGTCACCCGCTCAACTGATTTGATCAACGAGAGCCAGCAGTCCTCACAGGCTAGAGATCATTGCTGCGTACGAACCCA
>SCVR01000129.1 GCA_004296805.1 Dehalococcoidia bacterium | reverse complement strand
GCCTGTGGCACAGGCGTCACGAAAGAAATGGTCACGTCGTGCCGTGCTTCGCACGGGCCTTGCGGCGGGCCTCGCGCTGCCGCTCGCCGCATGCACCCGTCGAGGGAATGACGCCGGTCCTGCCGTGAGGGTGGCAGCCGCCTCGCCGACCCCCGAACGCACGGCGGCGACGCCGGCGGTCGCCTCGCCTACCGCAGCCCGCACGCCAACTCCGACGCCGACCCCAACCGCAACGCCGCCTCCGCCGCCACCGACGCCCGCGACCATCGAGTTCCGCCCCAGCCCGGTCGGAAACGGCGAGGCCACGCTGTTGACCGTCCGTGCAACGGAACGACGTGGTCAGATCCGGTTCCTCGGTCAGACCGTGCCACTGCGACAGCAGGGCGAGATCCTCTGGGCGATCCTCGGCGTCCCCATCGATGCTGCCCCCGGCCCGCGGAGCGCCGAGGTCACACTGCTCGATGCCAACGGCGCGACGTCCCAGCGGGTGACCGCGACCGTCACGGTCGCCACCCTCGAACGCCCCATCGATTACCTCGAGGTGACCGAGGAAGTGCAGTCCATCCTCACGCCGCAGGCTGCGGCCCTCGAGGAGCAACTGCGGACGAAGGAGTTCGCTGCATTCGACCCGGCCGCGCGTTGGGAGAAGCCGTTCATCCGTCCCGTCGCCGGTGACATCTCGACGCAGTTCGGTTCTGGTCGTTCGGTGAACGGCGGTCCCGTCGGCGGTTTCCACTCAGGCGCCGACATCGCGAACGACGCCGGCACCCCGATCGTCGCGGCAGGGCCCGGTCGCGTGGCCTTCGTCGAGGCACACCCGATCCGTGGCATCTCCGTGATCATCGATCACGGCGCAGGCGTGAAGAGCGGCTATCACCACCTCGAGGCCGCACTGGTGATGCCCGAAGAAACAGTCGAGGCTGGGACGCTGATCGGCCGGATGGGCACGACGGGGTACTCCACCGGCCCGCACCTGCACTGGGAGGTCACGGTCTACGGCGTGAACGTGGATCCGGTCACCTGGACTCAGACGACCTTCCGACCGTAATCAACGCGCGCACAACTACTTGGCGCGGCGTCCGACGACACACGACCACTCAACGCCGTCGTGCCGCGTCACGTCGTGGAGTCCCGCCCGCCGCGCGGCCCGCACGATCGTGCCCGCGTCCACCGCGAGGAATCCGGAGAGAACCGCGGCGCCACCCGGCTTCACTGCCTCGACGATCGCGGGCAGCATCGCGCGCACCGCGATCGAGGAGATGTTGGCGACCACGACCTCGGCGCACTTGGCCTGCGATGTCCGAGGCCACGGCCACGCCTCGCCGAGCGTCCCGGCGGCAGCCGTGATCTTCTGCGCCACGCCGTTGCGCTCAGCGTTCTCCTTCACGACGGCCACGGTCGACGCGTCGAGGTCGATCGCACGCACCCGCCTCGCACCGTGCTTCGCTGCCGCGATCGCGAGGATGCCCGAGCCTGCACCTACATCGAGCACGGTGCAGCCCGGTGCCACGACACCTTCGAGGGCTTCGAGGCAGAGCCGCGTCGTCTCGTGTTGTCCCGTGCCGAAGGCAGTGCCAGGGTCGAGGTCGATCACGACCTCGTGTGGCTTCGCGCGGTAGCGTTCCCAGGTTGGACGGATCACCGTGCGCTCGCCGAGGTGCAGCACACCGAAGAAGCGCTTCCACGCCTCCGACCATTGCTCCGGTCGTACATCGATGACGCGCATCCGCCCGAGCGGACCCTGCAACGTCAGCGCGGCGAGGTGGCGCCGCAGCGCCCGCCGTGCAGCGGTCTCGAATGGTGCAGGCACGGTGCCCCGCACCGTCCACGGCACGTCGAGGCGTTCGGTGTAGGTGAAGTCCGCGTCGTCATCGAGGAGGATCGCTGGCTCGATCGCGACGCCCTCGGCACCGGCGATGCGCAGCGAATCCGCGACCATCTCGGCGTCCGCGGCATCGCAACGCAAGATCACCTCGACCCACGATGACGTGCCGGAGGCGGTTGTACGTCGCGGGGTCATGAGTTGTGCGCGCTACGGCGCAAACGCGTCACGGATGCGCGAGAAGATCGAGGGGTCCTCGGGCACTTCCGGCGTGCCGAGCGAGTCAGCCAGCTTCGCGAGCATGTTCTTCTGCTCTTTCGTCAGCGTGGTCGGCGTCACCACATGCGTGCGCACGAGCAGGTCCCCGCGTCCGCTGCCGCGGAGGTACGGCACGCCCTTGCCGCGGATCGTGTGCACGTCACCGTGCTGCACGCCGGGCTTCAACTTCAGCGGTACCGCCTCGCCCTCGAGCGTCGGGATCTCGACGTCCATGCCGAGCGAGGCCTGCGCGATGTTCAGCGGTAGTTCGTAGACGAGGTCGTTCTCGACGCGCTTGAACTTCTCATGCGGCTTCACGCGCAACTCGACATAGAGGTGGCCCGGCTGCCCGCCGCGCGGTCCGTGGTCACCCTCGCCCGAGATGCGCAACTGCGAGCCGTCGTCGACGCCCGCGGGCACCTTCACGGATCGGTTCACCTTCACGCGGCGCAGGCCGTTACCGCGGCACGTCTTGCACGGGTCCGTGACGATCGAGCC
>SCVR01000128.1 GCA_004296805.1 Dehalococcoidia bacterium | reverse complement strand
GGACGCCGGGGGCTGCGCCGGTGGTCAGGCGCGGCGGCGGGCGAGGGAGGCGGCACGTGCGGCGCCAGCACCGAGGACGAGGCCACCCGCGAGGGCGAGCATGACGCGCCACGTGGGCCCAAGGCCGTTGAGGACTGTCAGGGCTTCGGGTGTCGCCAGGGTGGAGGCGCCAGTGGCGTTCCCGATGGCGAGGCGTACGCGGGCGTCGGGCGGTTGTCCGGGCGTGGGCGTGTCCGACAAGCGTGACTCGATCAGGATGCCCGCGGGCGAGAAGCGGCGCTCGATCGACTGGCCCGAGGCAGGGGCGGGAAGCGGTTCTTCGCCGTCCTCGATCCCCTCCCCGTAGGCGACGGCATCGATCTCACGGCCGTCCGTCGCGACGAGTGCGACGCGGTCGCCGGTGTTGCCAAGGCCGTTGCCGATCGCCCGGCGGAGGCGGATGAGCGGGACACCCTCCGCGATGCGTGCACCGGGGGCCGCGATCACGACGACCGCGCCGGGTTCGAGGAGATACGGCGGCAGGAGGTTGCCCAGGCGGCGATCGCGCAGGGAGATGCCCGCGAGGCTGGCTGGCTCCGTCCCGGTGTTCATGACCTCGACCCATTCGAAGTCGCTGTCTGCGCCAGCGTCCGCGGGGTTACTCACCACCTCGGTGATGCGGAGCTGGCGTTGCGCAACGCTGGCGGCAGCCAACTTCGTGGTGCGCTCACTGACGTCGATTACGGGCGAGTCGTCCGAGGGCTTTTCAGCGCCGGCATCCGAGGCGGAACTCGCCGTGGGCGTGGCCCGCACGCGCGCAGCCGCAGGCGGCGGCGAGGGTGGCGTTGGTGGTGCGGCCTCGACGGGCTCAGTGGGCTCGAACGTCACGTCGTCGATGAGGACAGTCGCGCCGCGCTCCGTGGCTGCGCGCAGGAGGATGCGGACGCGAGCGCTGTGGGCCTCGGCCGGGGCCTGAGCAGGGCCCGTGGAGACGACCTCGTGGCCACTCCGCGAGATGGCCATCGGCGCCGCGGTTGAGGCAGCGGGCGAGTCGTCCGTGCTGAGTTGTGCGCCGCTGCCGTCCCCGCTGGCGTACCAGGCGATACGTACCCATGCGGCCTCGGCACCGTCGAGCGGAGCGAGGAGCGCGCTGGCGCTGAACCATCCGCGCGGCGTCACGGCGACGGTCTGCTGCACCCAGACAGTGGCGGCGGCGTCCGCGGTGAGGAGCAGCGATTGGCCGTGTCCCTCAAGGTTGGCGACGAGGCTGATGCGGCCGCGGGTCACCGTCCAGCCAGCGAGGCCCTGCGCGAAGTTGGCGTTGCGAAGCGACGCGCCGGGGAGGGGGGCGGGCGTCGGTGTGGGAGTGGGAGTGGGGGTCGGGGTCGGGGTGACGCTGGGGGTGCGAGTCGGGCTCGGCGTGGCGGTAGCCCGCGAGGCGGCGGACACCGGCGGGGTACCGACGGGGGTTCGTTCGTCCGCCGGCGGGGAGCTCTGCTGCGTGGTGTCGATCTCGATGACGGTGCTGGAGGCGGTGGGAGCCGGGGTAGGTGTGGATGTCGGTGCAGCGGTCACGGTGACGCCGTCGATGGAGAGGTGGGCACCGGCCGCGGAGGCCTGCGCGCTGAAAGTGACACGGATGTAGGCGGCGCCGGGCGGCGCGGCGACGGTCACAGTGATCATCCGGAACGACGCGCTGTCCACGCCCGCGAGAAGCGTGAAGTTCTCGACGAGCAACGTGCCGCTGGTATTGAGCACCTCGATCTTCGCGCGGACGTTGGAGGTGGCAGCCTCGTTGTCACGGAGGAACGCCGTCAGCGTGTAGGTCTGCCCGGCCGTTGCAGTCGTCTCCCAGTACTGGCTGGCGAGTGCAATAGTCCCAGCACCGGTGGAGGTGAGCAGGGCGGCGTTTGAGCCTTCGACTGGTGGGACGGAGGCATTGACGGCGAGGGTGGCGCCGGTGGGTGCGGCCCACTTCTGCGTGCCGAGTTCGAAGCCGCCGTTTGCCAGGAGATTGGTGTCCGAGTGCGCGGGTGCCTGCACCGCTGTCACGAGGACAGCGGCGAGCAGCGACGCCGACCACCAGACGCGAGTGCGTCGCCCCACGGAGACCCCGCCCTGCGACGTGGAGAGAGCGCCTCGCTCCCCTGCGCGAGGCGCTGACGCCGCGCCACGCACAGTAACGCAAGTCGACGTGCGCCAGCGCTACAACGAGGGCGGGCCGCCGGGTTTGTCAGATAGCGCTCGAGCCGCCTCGAGTGCCTCCGGTGTGTCGACGTCGACAAACGAGAGGGCCGCCGGGTCGGTGGTGCGCCAGACATCCTCCTCAAGGCGCACCAGACTGAGGTCGGCAGCGGCGGTCATCGGCGCGCGGTCACCGGCTTCGAAATGCGCACGCAGGACGGGGAGGGCGTCGCGGGCGATGGCGGAGCACAGGGACTGCGGGCGACCGTCAGAGATGGGGACGACCCAGCGCGTCCCACCCTCGATGCCCGCGTCCAGGCGGTCGAGGAGGAGGCGCAGGAGCAGGGGCTGGAGGAACGGCATGTCCACCGCCACGACCAGACAGCGTGCGCCGTGCGCGACCTCGAGGCCCGTCGCGATGCCGTGAAGCGGCCCCTGCCCCTCGATGGTGTCATCGACGATGACGATCGGGCAGGCCGCCGTGACGGCGGGGAGCGTTTGACCGGGCGCGCGCACGAGGACGATCTCCGCGGCCACCTCGGCGGCGGCGGTGACAGTGCGCTGGAGGAGGGTCGAGCCCCCGAACTCAATAGCAGCCTTGTCGCGGCCCATGCGGGATGAGCGCCCGCCGCAGAGGACAATGGCGGTGACGCCCGACGTGGTGCTGGCGGTCACGAGATCCTCCGCTGGCCGCCCTACGATCGATGGATGGGCACAGACTGGCATAACCGATGATACGGAACGCCGACGCCGCGACTCGTGCGCCGCTCTGGCACGCGCTCGGCCTCGACGAGGCCTCGGGCGTGGTCGTGCTGGCAACTGTCGGTGCGGGCGGGAAGACATCGCTGTTGTACGCGCTCGCACGGGAGGTGGCAGACCTCGGTGGGCGCGCGATCGTGACGGGGACGACGCGGTTCACTCCCGCGCCACACGGTTGGCCGATGCCGCCGGTGATCGAGGCGCGACCGGGTCAGGCGGCCTCGTTGGTCGTGGGGCAGCCAGGGAGCGTGCTTGTGGTCACGGGGACCGAGCCGCAGCCGGCGGGACGGCTCGCACCGCTGGCGGCGGAGGACATCGATGCGCTCGCCGGCCTCGAAGGGTTCGACGTGGTGCTGGTGGAGGCTGATGGCAGCCGTGCGCGGCCGTTCAAGGCGCCGGGCGACCGCGAGCCGGTGATCCCGGCGAGTGCCACACACGTGGTCGCGACGGTTGGCGCGAGCGTCCTCGGATCATCATTCGACGGAGGACGGGTGCACCGGCCGGAGATTGTGCGGATCCTGGCGCCGGGCACGGAGGTGGTGGACGCCTCGCTGGTGGCGCGTGTACTGGCGCACGTCGATGGCGGCCGGAAGGGCGTCGGTGCGCGTCAGTTCACGGTGGTGGTGAACCAGGCAGATACGCACGCCGTGGAGGCGGACGCGATCGCACGGGCAGTGCGCGCCTCGGGTGTGGCGCGGGTCATCGTCACCGCGTTGCGAGACATTGAGAGGCCACTGCGATGAGCGACGAGGATGCGCGAGAACTAGCGGAGTATCGGGCTGCGAAGGACGCGTACTTCCGCGACGAGCCGGATTCACCGTTGACCCCAGCGGGCCGTCGAACGTTCACGGGCCTCGCGTACTACGACTACGCGCCCGACCTCACGTTTGAGGTAACACCGCAGTCATACGAGGACATCGAGAGCGTTGAGATGGGGACGTCAGACGGGGATGTCCGGGAATACGAGCGTTGGGCACGTATCGGCTTTGTCGTCGACGGAGCCGGGCAGTCCCTGACGGTGTTCCGTGATCCTCAGACGGGCGGGTTGTTCCTGCCGTTCGTCGATGCCGGTGCGGGCTTGGAGACGTACGGGGCCGGGCGTTACCTCGACCTGCCGGAGATCGAGGGCGGGCGGCTGCTGCTGGACTTCAACTATGCCTACCAGCCGTTTTGTGCCTACAACCCCGGGTACTCGTGCCCGATTCCGCCCGCAGAGAACCGTCTGAACGTGCACATCCGCGCCGGCGAATGCCTGAGCGCGGATGTGCAGCACTGATCCCGGAGGCCCGCAGGCCTCGGTGCTGACTGGGACTAGAGCGCGCGGTAGGCCGAGCGCAGCGTGGCGTCGTCGAAGCCCGCGGAGGGCTTGCCGGAGGCAAAACCGTACAGCGCCGCCTTGAAGATGCCCTCCATCGCAGCGACCGCGCCGAAGGTGACGGAGAAGACCGCCGCGCCGGCGATGATCCCGAGCAGCGGGGACACCATCGCGAGCGGGACTGCGACGACAGCGGTCACGAGGACCGCGCCGATGTAGATTAGCCCGAAGCCGAAGCCAGCGACCGCCTGCTGCCCCCACGTCTGGCGGAAGAGCGCCTTCGAGCGCTTGATGGCGGCGATGGGGCCTAGGTGTTCGGCGACCATGATGGGGACGACGAAGAACGTCATATACGCCCAGATGCCGCCGACGATCGCGATGGCGATCCGGGTCACGACTGCCATGGCGCCCTCGCGGGCCTGGCCGCGGATGATCTGGAGGATCAGGCCGACGGTGGCGGAGATGGCGGCCCAGCCGAGGATGGCCGGGAGGTGCCGGATGGCTGCGTTCAAGCCGGAGCGCACGGTCGGATCACCGCCGTTCAGGCGCTCCAACGCGGCCGCGATGAGCGCCGAGTTGAAGAACACCGTGATCGCGGTGAACACGAAGGACATGACGACGAAGAGCGCGATGTCCGAACCCGTGAAGGCAGCCGAGCCGCCTGCCTGGCTGGCCGCACTGATGCGGTCGAAGGTGCCGAGGCTGAAGGCCACACTGGCCATCAGTCCGGCGGAGACGATCACGACGATGCCAGCGAGGATGGGGAACAGCATCAGTTCCCGATCCTGCATCAGCACGCGCCACGACTTCTTCATCAGATCGAACGTGCGGGAAAAGGACTGAAACACGGGGAGGTCTCCTTGAGCGATCGCAGTATGCCATTCCGCCGTCCGGGAGATGTGAAGCAAGTGTGGGATAGGATGCGCGAGTGGACGTACTGGGATTCGGGCTAACCCGCGCCGAGTGGGGCGAAACGGCGGTGGCGCTGGGCCTCGTGCTGCTCGCAGCGGCCGCGGCCCGCCTGCTCGCCACCGCGCTGCGGTGGGCGGTGCACCGGGTGACGCGGGCGACGCACCGCGACCTGGACGAGGCGCTGGCCGGGGCGTTGCGCGGGCCGCTGGTGCTCCTGGTGTTTGCGCAGGCGCTGTTCTTCGCGCTGCGCACGCTGTCGTACCTCGAACCGCACCGTCCGCGCGTCGAACAGATCTGGGTGGCGGCGACCGTCGCGATCGTGACGCTGGCGCTGCAGCGGATCGTGTCGCGAGTGCTGACGTGGTACGCGTCCCGGCCGAGCGCTGCGGGGGGCCGACTGGACTCCCGCACGGCGCCGCTGGTGCGGCGCGCCTCGGACGTGGCGATCGTCCTGGTCGGCACGATCATCGTGCTCGACCAGTTGGGCATCCAGATCAGCCCGCTGCTGGCCGGGTTGGGCATCGGCGGTTTGGCCGTGGCGCTGGCGCTCCAGCCGTTGCTCGCGAACCTGTTTGCATCGTCGTACATGCTGTCGGACGCATCCGTGCGGGTGGGCGACCAGATCGATGTGGTGGGAGGCCCGTCCGGGCGTGTGGAAGACATCGGGTGGCGCGCGACCCGGCTGCGGAACGCGGACAACAACGTGGTGATCGTGCCGAACGCATTCCTGGCGGGCTCGGTCGTGACGAACTACTCGGCGGGTGACCCGGCGATGGACGCGCGGGTGGAGTTGGGCGTGGCGTATGACTCCGACCTCGCCCGAGTGGCGTCGGTCCTGACCGTTGAGGCGCAGCGCGTCCGCGACGAGGAGCCTGGGGCGGTGCCGGGTGGCGAGCCGCTCGTCCGGTTCACGCGCTTCATGGATGCCTATGTCGAGGTCGTGGTCCGAGTACGTGCGCAATCGTTCGCGGACGCTGGGGCGGTTCGGCACGTCCTGATGCAACGCTTGCATGCACGGCTCGCGTCTGAGGGCATCGGGATGCGGGTCACGGCGATCCGGCCGTCCGCGGACGGCGCGCAGGTCCCACCGACCACCTAGCAGAGACTAGCGAGCACCTGCCGTGGCGGTCGCCGTCGGAGTCACGCTCGGGCGGACGGTCGGCGTCCCGGTCGGTGTGCCAGTGGGAGTGGGGCTTGGCGGAGTGGGTGGTCGGGGCGTGCCGGTCTGCGTCGGCGTGGGGGTGATGCTGCGCTGCTCAGTCTGCTGCTTGAGGCGTCGGGCCTCGGCAGCCACGATGGCGGCCTCGAACCGCGCGCGGCCAGTGCCGCCGTTCGCACTGAGCGCACTGCGCAGGTTGTCTCGCAAGCTGGCGTTCTGGCCGTTCACGAAGAGGCTGGCGAGGCGCTGGGCGTTGGTTTCGTTCTCAAGCGCTGCCGCGATGACCGCGACGCGTTGTCGTCGCAGGGTCACGTTGTCGCCAGCGAGGGCCTCGTTCAAGGCGCTCCGGATGTCATCGTTCTTACCAGAGGCGACGGCGTTGCGGAGCCGCTGCGTGTAGGCCGTCACAGCCGGGTCAGGAGTTGCGGTCCTGGTTGGGGTGGGCGTGACGGTCCGCAGCGGAGCCTGGGTCGCGGCCGCTGTGGCGGTGCCGGGCTTCACGGTCGGCGTCTTCTGCTCGCCCGGCTTCGCCGTGGTGCTGGCCGCGGGGGACTGCTGCGTGCGGGGCTTCGTCGTTGCGTTGGGCGTCGGTGTCTTCGCGGCGGCAGGGGAGGTGCGGGCGGTGGCGGTCGCCTGCTCCACGGCCGCCCTCGTGCGCTCGCTCTCGGCGATGCGGACGGTCGCCGGAGTGTCCGACGCGGACTGGAGGTTGCCCGCGACAAGGACGGGCAAGCCCGCGCGCACCTCGAGTCGCATGGGCAGGCGGACGACCTTCGCAGTGCCGTCCACTGTGAACTGCTGCTGGCCGCCGGGGGTGTCGAGCACGATCTCGCCCGAGCCGTCCCCACGGCGCTGGAGTACCAGGGTGTAGGCGCCCGGGTCGATGTCCTGGAGGTCGAACCGCTGCACCTGATCCTCCGTGGAGGTGGTGATGCCTCGGAGCTGGCGGAAAGTGACGCCGTCTACCCGGATGCCGGTACCTCGGCCGTCAGCCGCGATGATCGCGGACGCGAACGGGCCGCTGACGACGAGCGCGCTGTCTAGGAACGGGGCCGCACTGACGGATTCGATGGCGGCGCGCCGGGCGCGCAACGCCTCGCCGCGTCCGACGGGGACGGCGTTGTTGCCGGTGATGACCCGGACCTCGCCATCCGCAGTGGAGACGTCCGTCTGGCCGGTGCTGGCATCGACTGATGTCTGGAAAACCGTGCCGAGGACTTCGACACGGGTATCCGGTGTCAGGACGACGAAGCGCGAGCCCTCAGACTCGTCGTGGACGATGTCGTGCCACAGCCGTCCGGACGACTGGCGCACCTCGATGCGTCGCGGGGCAACGGCGAGTGTCTCGATCGTCAGTTCAGTGGTGGGATCGAGGGCGATGGTGGAGCCGTCCGGGAAGGTGAGCATGGCGCGGCCACCGAGACCGGTGCGCATACGTGCACCAGCCTCCAGACGGTCGCCGTCACGCATCGGCTTCCACTCGGCGTGGTCGAGGCGTTCGACACCACCGTCGAAGATGGTGAGGGTGGAGGCGTTTGCCGGCGTCGCGCCCTGGCCAAGGACGATGGCCACCGCGAGTGCGGCGAGGGCGAAGGCGGGCCCAACGATGCGGAACGCTCCGCCGCCCAGAAGCGTCGCGAGTGAGGGCATGCGGATTCGACGCGGCCGGTCCTGTGGCGTCTCGCGGAGCGCGGCCATGAACGCGGCGCGGCGTCCGGGGTCGGGCGTAGCCATCTCACCCCGGGGCAGGGCGCTCATTGATGCGACGGCGCTGAGCAGTGGCTCGAGTTCGGCGCGATGGGCGGGGTAGCGCGTGAGGCAATCGTCCACGGTGGCGTGGCCGCTCCGGATGTCCTCGATGCAGCGGTCGATGATCTCGTCGAGCGGGAGGGGGGCGGTCATGGCAGCCCTCCCATCTCGTCGATCTCGCGGCGGAGGGCCTGGAGCGCACGCATCTGGAGGCCGCGGATGGTGACCTCCTTGCGGCCCATGACCTCACCGATCTCGCGGGCGGACTTCTCCATGAGGAAGCGGAGGGTCAGCACCTGCCGGTGGTCTTCCGACAGCCGTGCGAGGGCGCGGTGGAGCGCCTCGGACATCTCGCCGGTGAGGAGGGCGGACTCCTGGTCGGCGTCATCTGGCGTGTCGAAGTCGCCGAGTTCGCTGGTGACCTTGTGGGTGCGGAAATGGTCCACCATCTGGTTATGGGCCATGCGGTAGAGCCATGCCTTGAACGGGACGCCTCGCTGTTCGAAGCGGGGGATCGCCTGCCAGGCCTTCAGGAAGACCTGCTGGGTGAGGTCCTCGGCGGTTTCGGGGCTGCCGGTCCGGTGGGTGAGGTAGCGGAGGATCTCGGGCTGGAAACGGTCGTAGAGGGCGCCGAAGGCCTGGGCGTCGCCCTCTTTGGCACGGTCAACGAGCCGCGTGATGTCGGCGGATTCGGCGGGAGCGGCGACATCGCGCGCTGCACTCCGGTCCAACGCGCCCGCCTTCACACCGCTGAACGGCATGGACATGGGCGAGGCGCCAAGTGCCCAGGTTGCCGTCATCCGAATTCCCACGATAGCGCCCCTTGGTGGCGCGGTTGTTCCGCGCCGCCTGTTCTGACTCCCGGAAGCGGCGCCGGCCAAGGCGGGGGAACGGCCGGCGCCGGTTCCGGGTACCTCGGGTGGCGGCTCCGCCGTACCCGGCGTCGGGCTGGTGCCTGACACACGGACAACGAGGCGCCGCGCCTCGCCGTTTGGGCGGTGGGCGGGGCCTCCAGATTCAGGGCCGAGGTTTTCGAGGTTTCGGTCGCCTCGAAGGTGTGGCTACGGGTAGAGCGGGCCGCGGTCGAGTCCAGCGTTCTGTGGGAGACCGAACATAACGTTGAGATTCTGCATCGCCGAGCCGCTCTGGCCCTTCATCAGGTTGTCGATCGAAGTCATTACGACAGCCCGGCGGTTGTCCGGCGAGGTAAACACCGAAATGTCGATGTAGTTGGAGCCGAGCGTGCCCTTCAGCGTCGGAGGCGTGTCGAGGACACGGACAAAGGGGTGACCGGCGAAGAACTCTCGGTACTGCCCGAGCAGCGCGTCGCGAGAGACCGACTTCGTGAGCGTGGTGTGCATCGTGTTCAGGATGCCTCGGGTGGTGCCGAGCAGGTGCGGGATGAAGTCGACCGTGGCGCCCTTCGCCTTACCGAGGCGTCCGAGGGTGAACTCGGCCTCCACGGTGTGCTGGTGGTTGAGGACGCGGTAAGGGACCACGTTGTCGTTCAGGTGGCTGAAGTGCTGCAGCGGCGCGGGCTTCTTCCCGGCGCCGGAGGAGCCGGTCAGCCCGTCCACAATGACCACGCCGTCCTCGATGAGGCCGTCGCGGTAGAGCGGGGCCATGCCGAGAACGATGCCGACGGCGAAGCAGCCGGGGTTACCGACGATCGCGGCCTTCGCGACGCCCTCGACGTTGAGTTCCGTCACCCCGTAGACGGCCTTCCCGAGGAGGTCCGGGGTCTTGTGCGAGGTGTCGCTGATCGAGGGGTGGCGGTCCGCGTAGCGCGCGTAGTCCTCGACGTTGGCGAAGCGGAAGTCGCCGGAGTAGTCGATGAAGCGCACGCCGCGTGCGACGAGGTCAGCGGCGTACGGCTGGGAGACGCGGTCCGGCGTCGCGAAGATGACGACGTCACAGTCCGCCCCGACCTGGATGGAGTCGGGGGCCTGGACGGGGAGGTCGCAGCGGCCCGCGAGGTGCGGGTAGACCTCGTCGATGCGCTTGCCCGCGTCATCACGCGCGACGAGCGCGGAGATCTCGAAGTTGGGGTGGCCGATCAGCAGTTCGAGGATCCCGAGGCCGCCGTAGCCGGTTGCCCCGATCAACTGCGCGCGGATCTTCTGGGCCATCGCTCGCTCCATGCCGTACGCCGACGGCAGGCCCGCCGGACGCCGAGGATACCCTCCCCGCCCGTCAGGTTCGAGGCGGCGCGGCGCGGAGCGCTACCGTTCGAGGCATGGCGCAGCCCTCGATCCGCGACCGTGCGCTTGCGCTGGACGATGCCGCGCTGGCCTCGGCGTGTGCCATCGACACGTTCCGGGCCTCCGGGCCGGGCGGGCAGAAGCGGAACAAGACGGAATCCGCGGTGCGGCTCCGGCACCTCGCAACGGGTGTCGCGGCCGAGGCAGACGAATCCCGGTCGCAGCATGAGAACCGCGCGAAGGCGGTACGACGCCTGCGGCTTGCGATCGCCGTCGAGGTGCGCGAGCCGGTCGATGTCGGGACGTGGGAGGCGCCGCCCGCGCTCGCGATGCTGGTGCGGGTGGGGAGCGGGCCAGCGGTGCGGCGGGAGCCTCGATACGCGCAGGCGATCGCGGTGGTGTTCGATCTGCTGGAGGCACACGGATGGTCGCTGGCGGATGCGGCGGCGCACCTCGGCGTCACCACGGCGGCGCTCAGTCGGTTCGTGGCGGAGGAGGAGTTCGTGTTCCGCGCCGCGAACACGCGGCGGCGGGCGCGGGGGCTCTCGCCGCTGCGGACGAGGTAGATCGCCCTCATACAATCGAAGCATGATGGAGATCGTTGTGACTCGTGCCGATCTGGCATCCGACGTGGCGCGCCAGTTGATCACGGCGTTGAACGCACAGATCCTCGCGCGCTATCCCGAGGAAGGCGCGACGCACTTCGACCTTGACCTGGACGAGGTGAAGCCGGGGCGCGGTGTCTTCGTCATCGCGTGGGAGGGCGAGCGCGCCGTCGGGTGTGGCGCGGTCCGTCGGCTGACCGAGCCTGGCCTCGACGACGCGGGCGAGGTGAAGCGGATGTTCGTGATCCCGGAGGCCCGCGGGCGTCGCATCGGCGAGCGGATCCTCGACCGGCTAGAGGCCGAGGTGCGCGCGCTGGGGTTGCCTCGAATGCTGCTGGAAACTGGCGAGCGCCAGGTGGAGGCGGTCACGCTGTACCAGCGCGTCGGGTTCACGCGCATCGAGCGGTTCGGCCAGTACGTGGACTCCCCGCTCAGCCTGTGTATGGAGAAGCGGCTCGACTGACCTCGGACAGCACTACTCGCGGCGGATGGTGGCCGTGAGGTGGTGCGAGGCGAGGCGGTCGCGGTAGAGCTCGGCGCGTTCGAGCGGGCAGGTGATGACGTCCGCCTGGCCGTGGTGGTGGGCGGTCAGCATGACCTCGACGGCACGTTCCACCGAGAGTTCCGGCACTGACGCGAGGAGGGCATGGACGACGTCGTCCATGTTGTTTACGTCGTCGTTGTGGATGACCACCGTTGCGCGGCGCACGAACTCGGTGCCAGTGACCTCCTCGGCGAAGGGTTCGGCGACCGGCGTCTGTGGCGAGACATCCAGGCGGGGGGCGGACATCGGCGTTACGAGCCCAGTTTCCGGTGATCCCATGAGCGGACGCGGATCGGGTGGATGCGCACGGTGACCCGCTTGTAGGCCTGCGGGGGCAACTCGGCAGGCGGGGTCGAAGGACGAGGCGGGCGCGGGCGATCCGCGTACTTCGCGCCCACGAGTGCGAGCGCGCGGGCAGTGACCTGCGGGTCGCGGACGACCTCTGCGCGGGCGTCGATGGAGACGCCCCGCAGTTGGCTGTAGATGTCGCCAGCCTCCGCAAGCACGGTGATGCGTGGGTCGCGTTCGAGGTTGAGGACCTTCTGCGCGGTCGCGTAGGTCGTGAAGACCATCAGGCCGTCGTCGTCCATCGCAAACCACATCGGCACCAGGTGGGGCGTGCCATCCCGGTTAATGCTGGCGACCTGGAGGACGCGCGCCTTGCCGAGGAGTTCGGCCTGTTCAGCCTCGGAGAGCACGAGTGCGGCACGTGGGTTGGGCATGGCGGCGACCTCGGTCAGCGGAGGAAGAGTACGACGGCGACGACGATGGCGTACGCGATGACGGCCATGCGGAGGCGGGGTGCGGAGATCTTGCGGGCGACGCCGACGCCGAGGTAGCCGCCTGCGAGCGCGGCCACGGCCATGACGGCGGCGGGGAGCCACTCGACGGGCCCCCAGATGGCGAAGTAGACGACGGCGGCGGCGTTGATGATCGCGGAGAGCAGGCCCTTGAGGGCGTTCGAGCGGTGGAGGTCGTCCGGGAGCAGGATGCCGAGGACGGCGAGGGTGATGATGCCGAGGCCCGCGCCGAAATACGCGCCGTAGATCGCGAGGACGAAGACCGCCGCCATCAACTCGATGGGCGTCTTGCCCTCGGCGCCCTGAGGCCGATGGTGTGCGACGAACGCCGAGAGGCGAGGCTGTCCGGCCATGAGGCCGGCGGCGAAGAGGATGAGGAACGGGACGATCTGGTCGAATGCCTTCTCGGACGTGGTGAGGAGGATGGCCGAACCGACGATCGCGCCGAGGACGCTGGGGATGGTGAGGACGAAGATGCGGCGGCGCTGGTTCTTCAGTTGCGCGGCGTAGCCGATGGAACCGCCGACGTACCCCGGCCAGAGCGCGACGGTGTTGGTGACGTTCGAGACCTTCGAGGGGTATCCGGCCGCGACGAGGGCCGGGAAGGAGACGAGCGAACCGCCCCCCGCAACGGCGTTGATCGCGCCCGCGACAAACGCGGCCAGCGCGAGGAGCGGGTACTCGAAAACGCCCATGGGACCTCCGGGGCGTCACTCTAGCAGCGCTCGGTTGTGGCGGCCTGCGGGCGGTGTTAGAACGGGCGCGCGTGAGCGGAGGCGGGATGCGGTACGACAACCTCGATGACCTCATCGTGGAGGTGGCAGACGGGATCGCACACTGGCGGATCAACCGTCCGGACCTGCTGAACGCGATGCGCACCCGGAC
This sequence comes from Dehalococcoidia bacterium, assembly GCA_004296805.1. GTDB lineage: Bacteria > Chloroflexota > Dehalococcoidia > UBA2979 > UBA2979 > SURF-43. The sequence goes on along the minus strand of SCVR01000128.1, from coordinate 659 downwards.
CTTCTGGCAGATCGTCGAACTCGGGAAGCGGTTGCAGGTGGACGACGACGTTCGCGTCGTGGTGGCCTCGCACGAGGGGCGCGGGTTCTCTGCGGGCGCTGATCTCGTGAGCCGTAACCCTGCCGACCCGGACGCAGCGCCCGAGGCGACGCCGACCGACTCGATGGGGATCAGCGCGATCGGCCTGGCGATGCAGCGGATCGACAAGCCGACGATCGCGGCGATCAACGGCGTGTGTGCCGGCGCGGGGTACGCTCTCGCGCTCTCGTTCGACCTCCGGTACCTCGGGCCGGACGCGCGGTTCGTGACGGTGTTCGGGCGGCGGGCGCTGTCGCCGGACTGCGGGATCACGTACTGGCTGCCTCGACTCGTGGGGCAGGCGAAGGCGCTCGAACTGCTGTACACGTCGCGTGACGTACTCGCGCCCGAGGCGGCGAGCCTTGGGCTGGGGAATGAGCTGGTGCCTGACGCCCTGGAACGGGCGATGGAAGTTGCGCGCCAGCTCGTCGACGGCGCGCCGCTTTCGATGATGTGGCAGAAGCGCGAAGTGCGGAACTCGTGGCTGGTGGACCTGCAGCGACAGATCGAGTTCGAGTGGGCGGCGCAGGCCTCGTTGCGCGGGAGCGCCGATGTGGCCGAGGGGCGCGCCTCGTTCCTGG
>SCVR01000433.1 GCA_004296805.1 Dehalococcoidia bacterium | reverse complement strand
GATAATTTATAAACTCCAAGAAGGACAGATAACAAAGCCGATCAAAACGAAGAAAGGCTGGTTAATAACCAAGCTCGTTCAAAAAGAAGATAATCCGCGTAACACTGAAACAATCGATATACGAAGGAATATAGTCTCCCAAAAAATTACCAAAAGAAAATCTGAAGTACTTTCGGGAGTGTTCTTAGATAAGATTCTTGGAGGACTCCAGGTAAATGTTGACTATGGTTTGTTCAGCTCGCTTGCAACGGAAATCAAGAAAGTTCTGGATAAGAGCCTAGCAGCGCGTCCGGATTCATCCAAGGATGAAAAGGTTTTCGATGAAGCAAATACCGGCAAATTGCTAGGTCTGTTCGGTCCGAAAGTTCTTCATTCGAAATTCATCAAACTGCCGATCAAAAATTCTTCGCTTAAATCGTTCATCTATTATTTTTCGCACCAACATGTGAAATTCAGTTCTACTGACTTAAACTCAATAGTTCCGGAATTGCACAAACAGGTCCGGAGTTTTATCGAGCAGGAAGTGCTTGCCAATGAAGGTAGGAATGAAGGTCTGGAAAACTCGCTTTCGCTTAAAACCGATCTATCACGCTGGCGGCAGAATTATCTTGCAGAGCTTGCATTGGATAAGGAAATGAGTTTGGTTAAAGTGAGCGACGAAGAGATGAACAATTTTTACCGACAAAAATATCATGTGCTTTCTCCTACACCTCAGGTAAATGTTTTGGAAATACTAAACAAAGATCCGGAAATAATCGAAACGGTTTTTAAGCAGCTTGAAAAGGGTGCGGATTTCCGTCAGCTTGCAAAAAAATATACGCAGCGACTTTATACGAAAGAAAAAGGGGGAGAACTCGGATGGTTTTCTGTAAACGAGGCGGGAGAAATGGGAAAGATTGTATCGAAGATGAAGATTGGTCAAACTTACGGTCCGATAAAAGTCCCATCAGGATATTCAATAATTAAATTGATTGATAAAAGAATTTTGAAAGACACAGCTTCGGTAAAATTTGATGAAGTCAAAGAGTCGATTAAAAATCAACTCAGCTTAAAAAAATTTGATGAGATCGTTGAAATAAAAACCGTCAAATTGGCAAAAGAATTTGGAGTCCAAATTGACGAGAGCGCTTATTCCAATACGGAAGTTCTTCCAACCAAAATGTTCACAATGCGTTATCTTGGATTCGGCGGAAAAATGGCCGCGCTGCCTTTAACCGTTCCTTTGTACAATTGGTACAACAAATATCAAAAGGACAAATCCAACTCGCCGTAAGTTTAAAAGCCAAGGAGAAAAAATGGCTGAAGTAAAACTTGTTAACGTTTCAAAAATTTACGAAGAAGATCGGAAGAG
>SCVR01000127.1 GCA_004296805.1 Dehalococcoidia bacterium | reverse complement strand
TAGTCGCGACGTCAAGCACCTCGTACGGCCTCGCCGGCATGTCGACCTCGATCGTGGGGCCGCCTTCGAGCGGGCGCATGTGCAACAGGTGGCTGGCGCCGTAGGCCTCCTCGGCCTCGATGACCGCCTCCAACCCGTTCACTGCAGGGCGGTCACCGCGCCGCAGGACGACGCGCTCGGAGCGCACTGCGACATCGACTGCATCGCCCACCGCGAGGCCGGGTGTCCACGAGGCACAGCGCCAGCGCAACGGGCCGACGGCCACCTCGATACTGTCCGGTGCTGTGGCGACGACCCGGCCCGCGTAGAGGTTGCGGACGCCGAGGAGTTCCGCGACGCGCCTCGACTGCGGGCGGGAGAAGACCTCGTCAGGCGAGCCCGCCTGCAGGACGCGGCCGGCATCGAGCACCACGAGGCGATCAGCGAGCAGGTACGCCTCGCGCAGGTCGTGCGTGACGAACAGCGCACCCCGTCCGAGTTCACGCTGGAGGCGCCGCAGTTCGAGGCGCAAGGAGCGCCGGATGGCGTCGTCGAGCGCGGAGAACGGCTCGTCGAGCAGGAGCAACCGAACATCGCGCACAAGGACGCGTGCGAGGGCGACACGTTGACGCTGGCCGCCAGAGAGCGTGGCGGGGTCGCGATCCGCCACACCCTCAAGGCCGAGCGCTTCGAGCGCGGCGCTCGCGCGCCGCCGACGCTCGACGCGCGTACCGCCGAGTGCGAACGCAACGTTCTCCCAGACGGACAGGTGCGGGAACAGCGCGAGTTCCTGCACGACGTAGCCCGTCCTCCGAGCCTCCGCCGGGACATCGATGCGGGCACCGGCATCGAACAGCACCTGGCCGTCCAGCGTGATGTGGCCGCTGCTTGGACGGACCAATCCGGCAATCGCGCGGAGCGTCAGGCTCTTGCCGGCCCCGGACGCACCGAACAGCACGACGATTTCGTCACCCGCCTCGATAGCGACATCGAGCGTGAACCGGCCGGCCTCCAACGAGAAGGCGGCGTCGAGGGTCACGTCAGCCCTCGCTTCGCTGCGAGCCGGAGGACTGCCAGCAATGCGACGGCAGTGGCCAGGAGGAGGAGCGACAGCGCCACGGCACCAGGCAATCCGAGCGGACCGCCCTCGAACGCCGCGACGACGGCGAGCGGCAGCGTCTGCGTCCGACCCACGAGGCTGCCCGCGAAGATCAAGGTGGCGCCGAGCTCGCCGAGTGCACGCGCCCAGCACAGGACGAGGCCCGCGAGCAGTGGCCCTCGTGCGAGTGGGAGGGTGATGCGGCGAAAGACGTGCGCCCTCGACGCTCCGAGCGTCCGTGCGATCGCCTCCAACTCTGGATCGACGGCCTCGAAGCCGGCGCGCGCAGCACGGACGTACAGCGGGGCGGCAACGAATGTCTGGGCAACGATCACCGCGAGCATGGTGAACGGGAGCGCAAGTCCTGTGAGCGCCTCGATGGGCTCGCCCAGCAGCCCCCGGCGTCCGAACGCCGTGAGTAGTGCGACACCTGCAACGGTGGGCGGCAGGACGATCGGGAGGTCGAGCAGGGCATCGAGCACCGCGCCGCCCGGGACCTGGCGACGGGCGAGGAGGTAGGCGGCGGGCGTGCCGAACAGCAGGCTCAACGTGACCGACACGGAGGTGGTGAGCATCGAGATGCGTAACGCCGTCGCGACACTCGGGTCACCCAACGCCTCGCGGGCGCGCGGGTCATCGATCGCGCGCCAGACGAGCCCGACAAACGGAAGGAGGAAGAACAGCGCGAAGACCGTCCCGAGCACGGCAACCGCGAGTGTCATGGGGGAAGGGCGTCGACTCATCGAGCGGGGATCGTAAAGCCACGCTGGGAAAGCAACGCCTGGCCCTCCGGGCTGCGCACGAATGCAACGAAGGCCGAAGCGGCCCGGGCGTTCTTCCCGGCAGTGAGTGGGGCGATGACGTATTCGCTGGTGACGTTGTACGCGTCAGGGATCGCGACGGGTTCCACCTCGGGCGCAGTTGCGACGTCGGTGCTGTATACGATGGCGGCATCCGCCTCCCCGAGTTGGACCTTGGTCAGAACGGCGCGGACGTTCGCCTCGCGGCTCCTCACGTTCGCGATCACCCTCGCCTGGAAGCCGGTGCCGAACGCGGCGGACTTCTCCGCAGCAGCCAGGGACTGCGTGGCGTACGTCCCCACGGGGACACCATCAGCAGCCAGCACCACCTTCACGTTGGGTTTCGCGAGGTCAGCGTAGGTAGCGACCGCCGGCGAGCCCTTCGGCTTCGCGATCACGAGACGGTTCAAGGCAAAGACCACACCGGGCGCAGACTTCCGTTCCGCCTTCACGTTGTCCATCTGCACGCGGTCGGCCGAGGCGAAGATGTCCGCGGGCGCGCCCTCGTTGATCTGGGTGGCCAGGGCGGCTGACGAGGCGAAGTTCAACGTCACCTTCGTTCGTGGGTACTTCGCCTCGAAGGCCTTCGCGGTGTCGGAGAACGCCTCCGTGAGAGAGGAAGCAGCCGAGACGACGACCTCACCGTTGACCTCGTCGGCCGAGGGGGTGGATGGGGTGGCCTGACAGCCCACAACGCCAAGCACCACGACCGTGAGGATGAGGCAGGCGAGGGCTCGCATCCGCTCAGCCACCCAGCCCGCAGAGCACCAGCAGGCGGTGTGCCGCCTCCGAAGCCTGTGAGTTCGAGGCGAGCGCCGCCGCCGTAGCGATCAGCACGATGTTCGCCGCTCCAACCCAGAGGCCAAGACGCATCAGCCGGGTGCGAGGCGTCATCGCGGCACCTCGCGGCGCTCGATGTACGCGACATTCGCGGCTGCATACGAGCGTTCCCACTGCGACTGCACGGCGAGGAACGCCTCGACACAGCGAGGGTCGAAGTGTGAGCCGGCGTCCTTCTGGATGACCTCCATAGCCTCGTCCGGGGTCATGGGCACCCGGTAGGAGCGGTTCGAACGGAGCGCATCGTAGACATCTGCGACGGCAGCGATCCGTGCCTCCAGCGGGATAGCCTCCCCGATGAGGCGGTCGGGATAGCCAGAGCCATCCCACTTCTCATGGTGGTGGCGGATCACCATCGACTCCACGTCAGAGCCGAAGGTAAACCGCAGGATCTCCCAGCCTCGACCTGGATGCTCGCGGATGATCCCGAACTCCTCGTCAGTCAGACGCCCGGGCTTGTGCAGGATCGCGTCGGGGATCCCGATCTTGCCGACGTCATGCAGCAGGGCGCCAGCCGCCAGGCCGCGCAGGCGCGGGCCGGGCAACCTCATGTGCTCGCCCACCAGCACGCTCATCGCCGCGACCCGCTCTCCGTGGCCGAGCGTGTAGCCATCGCGCGCCTCGAGGGCCGCCGTCAGCGTGAGGATCGGCTCGGTGAGTCCGGACCGCAGTTGCTCCACCGCGCCTGAGACGGTGAGGGCGGTGAACGAGTGCACCGCGCGTCCTCGCGAGTATTCGAGTACCACGCCCCAGAGCACGGCAAAGAAGCCGGCTAGCAACTGCAGGTGGTAGAGCCAGAACGTGCCGCGCCAGATCGCTCCGAAGTGCAAAGACAGCTGCGCCTGTACCAAGAGTGCGGCACCAAGGGCGACCGCACCGAACATCTGCTGGCCGGTGCGGGCGTACCCGGTGGCGTATCGCACTGCGGTGATCGTCCCAAGCACCACGACCACCGCGAGCGTCATCCAGGCGAGGATGACACTGCCCACGAGCCAGGCTGGCACCGTCTCCGGGCGGATGAGGCCAATCACAGCGTAGGCGACCAAGCCGGCCACGACCCCTCCGAGGATCGCGCCTCGCCAGCGGACGATCGCGCGTTCGATCGCGTGTCCCCACTCGACGGTACTGGCGGCGAGGAACGCTGCCGAGACGATGACGGCGAGGCGAGCAGAGAGGCCGGTGAGGTTGAACAGCCAGATCGCTGGCGCCGACTCCGGCCTGGCACTAAAGCCATAGCCCCCGGCCCCGGAATACGAGCCGGTGTAGGTGCTGTGTACCAGCACTCCGGGGGTCGCGAGCCCATGGACGGTGAAGAGCCCGGCCATGGACAGGAAGGAGAGCGACAGCATCAGCACGCGGGCGTTTTCGGCACGGAATGCCGCGACGCCTGCGGCGATCGCGAGGAGCAGGCACGTGATCGCGGCGGCCGAGACCACCCAGAAGTGCCCCACCGGGGAGTTCCACTGGAGGGCGCGGTCCCACTCGACCTGCGTGCGGAGCGCGAAGAAGGCGGCGCTGGACGCCGCTAGTAGCACGAGCCATGGGAGGACGGTCGGGAGCGACCGGCGAAGCATGGGGATCCCCTCGATCTGGCCGCCGCGCTCATCAGCGTACCGCAGCCCATGAGCTGTGGCGGCTATCATCCGCCCGCGACGGCGCGGGACGCGGTCGCAGGGGGCCAGCCATGCTCGAGGGTGTGCGCGTCGTCGACCTGTCACGCGAGCCAGGTGCGGCGTATGCCGCCCGCCTGTTCGCCGTCTTCGGTGCGGACGTGGTCAAGGTGGAGCCGCCCGAGGGCGACCCGACCCGGCGTCGTGGCCCGCGACGTGCTGACGACGGTGAGTCCAGCGCACTCTTCGCCTACCTGAACGCAGCGAAGCGCTCGGTCGTCCTCGACCCTGCGGACGCGGGCCAGCGCGAGACGCTGATTCGCCTCATCGCGAATGCCCACGTGGTGTTCGAGGACGGCACTCCCGGCTGGTGGAAGACGCGAGGCGTAGACCTGGATGCGCTGATGGGGTCGTACCCGGGTCTGGTCGTCGTGTCGGTCACGCCGTTCGGACAGAACGGACCGCGCACTGGCTGGCGCGCGACCGCGCTCACGGCGCACGCCTCAGGCGGCCAACTCGAGATCTGCGGCGACCCGGAAGCGCCGCCGCTGAAGGTGGCGGGGCAACAGGCCTACTACCAGGCGGGCCTCCACGCCTTCTCGTCCGCACTGACCGCGATGTACGCCGCACGCCGGGATGGACTGGGCGACCAAGTCGACCTATCGATCCAGGAGGTGCAGAACGCGAGCCTCGAAGGGGCCGGGCCGATCGCGCTCGTGCGGGGCTTCGACACCGGCCGAGCCGGGAACCAGACCCGTGCTGTGTGGGGAATCTATCCCTGCGCAGACGGGTACGTCGGCGTGGCTTCAATGGCACGCCAGACCGGGTCGGTCTATCGGTGCATCGAGCACCCGGAACTGGCCGAAGACCCTCGCTTCGCGGACCTCATCGGAAACCCGGAGATGAACGAACTCGCAGCGATGCTGATCGAGGAGTGGACGATGGCGCGCCGGGCACGCGAGATCTTCGAGGTCTCCCAGACGCATCGCGCACCGTTCTCGTTGATCCCGATGCCGCGCGACCTGCTGGAATGGGAGCCGCTGCAATCGACCGGGTTCTGGAGCAACGTCACCCACCCGCGCCTGGGACAGCATCCGTTGCCTGGTGCGCCGTTCACCGTCAACGGCGCCCGCGCACACGCCTCGCGGCCCGCGCCGTTGCTCGGCCAGCACACTTCCGAGGTGATGGCCGAGGCGATCGCCCCCGCGCGGGCCTCGCGGCCGGCAGGAGGGCCCGCCCGCCTGCCCTTCGAAGGGCTGCGCGTCCTCGACCTCTCGCAGGTCTGGGCCGGACCATACGCGGCGCGGTTCCTGGCGGACATGGGCGCGGATGTGATCCACATCGAGGGGCCTCAGTTCCCCGATGCCGTGCGTGGAGTCGGGCGTGGCGACGACCCCCGGTCATTCAACAAGGCCTCCTACTTCAATGAGTACAACCGGAACAAGCGAGGGATCGCGCTCGACATCCAGCGGCCCGAGGGGATGGCCGCGTTCAAGCGCCTGGTGCCGCTGGCAGACGTGGTGCTGGAGAACTGGAGCGTGGGCGTCTCGGAACGCCTCGGCATGGGCTACGAGGACCTGAAGGCGCTCAACCCCGGGATCGTGTTCGTGCAGATGCCAGGCTTCTCGAAGGAACTGCCGGAGTCGGAGCGCGTGGGCTTCGGCCCCACCATCGAACAGATGGGGGGGCTTGTGGCCTTGCAGGGGTACGAGGGCGGGCCACCCCACAAGAGCGGGATCTCGTACGGTGACCCCATCGGCGGCATCATCGCGGCCGGCGCGGCCGCCCTCGGCCTATGGCGACGCGAGAGCGGATCGGGCGAGGGGTGCCACATCGTGGTCTCGCAGCGCGACAACGTGATCGGGATGGTGGGCGAGTTCATCGTGGCGGAAGCGCTCGGCCTCGACTACCCCGTGCGCGAGGGCAACCGCGACCCCGACGCCGCACCGCACAACGTCTACCGCACCCGCGACGATGCCGGCCGCTGGTCTGGTGACGTCCTCGGACGCCCGGTGTCCGAGTTCCATGACACCTGGGTCGCGATCGCGGTCGACTCCGACGAAGCATGGCGCGCCCTGCGCGGCGTCCTCCGCGACGCACGCCTCGATGATCCCGCGTACGACTCGCTCGCCGGTCGGAAGGCTGGAGAGGCAGCCATCGATGGCGTGGTCGGCGAGTGGGCGCGCACACGCGAGGCCTCCGAGGTGGCCGAGGCGCTGCAGGCGGCGGGCGTTGCCGCGTGCCCGGTGATGTCACCCCTGATGCTGGTCCAGGACGCACACCTCGCGGCGCGCGAAAACTTCCCCACGATGGCGCATCCCGAGGCCGGCGAGGTGAAGACGGCGCGCCCGGTGTGGCGGATGACACGTCGTCCAACGCCTCGGCCACAGCCGGCCCCGGTCTTCGGGCAGCACAACCGCGAGGTGCTGCGCGACCTTGCGGGGTATTCGGACACCGAGATCGATGCCTTCGAGGCGAGCGGGCTGCTCGCCACCGTCCCGACACGCTCGTGACGTCCGACGCGCCGCGCGAGGAGTCGGCGGAGGAGGCGGAGGAGTACCGCCGCTCGCTGCGCAAGGAGAACCGCAAGAAGGGGCTCCTGATCGTCAACACGGGCACGGGCAAGGGCAAGACCACCGCCGCGTTCGGCCTCGCGATGCGGGCGCGGGGGCGCGGGATGCGCGTAGCGATGATCCAGTTCATCAAGCCCGGTACCGCCCGGTTCGGCGAGATCCGGGCCGCGCGCGACCTCGGCATCGAGGTGCAGGGGATGGGCGACGGCTGGACGTGGCGCAGCAAAGACCTCGACGAGTCGGCGGCGCTGGCGCGCGCGGGCTGGGCGCGGGCGCAGGAGGTCATCATGACGGGCGAACATGGACTCGTCATCCTCGACGAGTTCACCTACCCGCTGCACTACGGCTGGCTCGACACGGCCGAGGTGCTCGCGTGGATCGCCGAGCACAAGCCGCCCATGCTCCACCTCGCGATCACCGGACGGTACGCACCGGAGGCCCTGATCGAGGCGGCCGACCTCGTCACCGAGATGCGGCTCGTGAAGCACCCGTTCAAAGAGCAGGGCATCCGCGCCCAGCCCGGCATCGAGTTCTAACCGACACTCACGGAGGGCCTGTGGACGCTGCGCTCCCCTCGGTCTCGTCGAAGCGCTTCCGCGATGGATACACGTTCGACGAGTACCTCCGGTACCTCGCAAGCCCGGTAAACCTGGCGCGCGAGGGATATGAAGGCGGCACGAGGTTATCGCCCACGCAGCGGCGTGCGGACCTGAGCCGCGACGTGAGCGACTGGTACGCCTCGTTCGCGCTCACCGAACCACAGATCCAGTCGATCAGATTGCTGGCGGCACTTCCGGGCGGCCCGGCGCGGATCCTCGTCATCTCGGAGGAGTGGTCATCGGACTGCCGGAGGGACGTGCCAGTGTTCCAACACCTCGCCGAGGCGGCTGGCCTCGACC
>SCVR01000126.1 GCA_004296805.1 Dehalococcoidia bacterium | reverse complement strand
GAGGCGGCTGATCCCAGGAGGGCCTCCACGCGTTCGCGCATCTCTCGCGCGGCCTTGTTCGTGAAGGTCACTGCCATGACACGCCATGCCGGGACGTGCCGCTCCTCGACGAGGTAGGCGATCCGGTGGGCGATGACGCGTGTCTTCCCGGACCCCGGCCCCGCGAGGATCATCAGCGGGCCGCCGGGCGTCTCAACGGCGCGCCGTTGGGCCTCGTTCAGAAGATCGTGAGAAGTGGGCATACGAGGATTGTAGGCAGGCCCCCCGTACGCCGGTGGCACCGTCCACACTCCCTTCCCACGGGCGTCAACGCCCGCGAACGCACCCGCCGGACGCCCGTGGTAGCCTGCCCGCAAGGGTGGAGGATGGAGTCCCGATGCTCGATGGTGGCGTGGTAACCAATGTGCTGATCGGCTGGCCGGGCGGCAGCATGGAGTCAGCCATCCGGCTCGTGGGGTTCCTGTTCGGGTCCTACTTCCTCATCATGTGGCTTGCCTCCATCGCGTGGGTGTACCGCGATGTGCGGCAGCGCACGGACGACGCGACCACGCAGATGATCGCCATCGCCGTGGCGGTCGTCTTCCCGATCGCCGGGTTGCCTGTGTACCTCGTCCTCCGGCCGCGGGAGACGTTGCAGGATTCCTACGACCGGCAGCTCGAGGAGAACGTGATCCTCACGGAACTCCACAACCAGAATGTCTGCCCCAACTGCCGCCGGCCCGCCCAGCCGGACTTCGTCGTCTGCGCCCACTGCGCGACAGCGCTGAAGCAGGCCTGCCAGCAGTGCGGCCGGCTGCTCCACGTCCAGTGGCGGCATTGCCCGTACTGCGCCGCCCCTCGCGTGACCGCTCGCCCGCGGAGTGAAATCGAGGGCGAGCCGCCTCGGCTCCGCCGGACCGTCCCTCCCACCGCGCCCGCTGACGAGGCACCACGAGCGCGCCCTGCACCGCGGGCACGCCGGTTCGACGAGGTCGACGAGCGCGACTAGGTCGCCCCACACTCAGATACGAAGAGGCCGCCCACCGGGCGGCCTCTCTGTTGTTCGTGGTTCCGGGCGACCGCCTACGCAAGCGCCTCCTCCAGGAGGGCGCGGATCTCGGACGCCTGGGCGTCACGCCAGCCCTCGGCGTGCTCCCATGTGGCTGCCGTGTACTTCTTGCGCGCCTCTTCGAAGGCCGGCGTGTCACGCTCGATGCCCGCGAGGATCTGGCGCAGGGCCGGCATCTCCGCGTTGGCGCGGTCGGCGCGCTCGATCCAGTGGCCGAGATACTTGTGGTCTCGGTCGTAGAGGACGATCACCGGAATGGACTCGAACTCGCCGTTCTTCAGGAATTCGGCCATCACGTCCTTGTTCTCGTCACGCTTGATGAAACGGACTTCCATCCCGGTCAGTTCGCCGATGCGGGCGATCGTCGGGAGGCCGCGCCACACGTCCGGGCACCAGTCCTCGCCGATGACGAGGGCCTTCACGCCGGACTTCTCGACAGCCGCCTTGATCGCTGCGATGTCCGCAGCGTCGGGCTGCCACTCGTCGTAGTGACGCTGGAAGCTCTCCTTGTTCAGGGCGATGGCGTCCATCCATGCCTTGAAGGAGTCAAAGCCCTTCTTGTAGCGCTCTGGGGTGACCACGGAGTCCGCTTTGGGCGCCTGCGCCCGGCGGGTGATGGTTGAAGTTGCGGTCATCTGTCTGCCCTCCCACCCGTCGGACGGGTGCGCTCGAACATGTCGAGGCTGGTGATGCGAATGAGTGCCTGCGATGCGGAAGGGTAACACCAACAGGAGTGGCGCAGTAGAAGTTACTGCGCCACTGGAGCGCTCACGGCGCCCCACACGGCGTCGTGGCTGACAGTGTCCTGGTCGCCCAGGGTGGCTCCAGCGGAGCGTGCCATGCCCTCGAGCGCGCGGAATTGCGCTGCAAACCGCTCACCGGCCAGGCGCAGGGCTTCCTCGGCATCGATGCCGGATTCCCGAGCGAGGCGGGCCGTGGCGAACAGCAAGGCCCCGATGTCGCCGGCCTGCAGCGCGGCCCGGGCTGCGGCCGTCGCGTCACCGGGCGCAGGTGCGAGGCCACCCCGGAGAGCCCGTCCGATCAGAGACTGCGTGCGCACGAGCGCTGGGGCCGCCAACGGCACGGAGTCGAGGGCTCCCTCAACCGGGGCGTCCTCAGCGACACCCTTCTCGGCGCGTTCGGCACGTTTGATGCTCTCCCAGCGGTCGAGGAGGGCCTCCATCGAGCCGGCCTCCTCCTCGCCAAAGACGTGCGGGTGGCGACGGACGAACTTCGCCGTCGCGTACTCCAGCACGTCCTCGAGTGTGAAGGTGCCAGCCCGCTGGGCGAGCGCCGTCTGCATGAACATGTGCGCAAGTACGTCACCGATCTCCTCACGGAGGCCGTCCAGGTTCCCTCGATCGATCGCGTCGACGAGTTCGTAGGTCTCTTCCAGGAGGTAGCGGCGCAGGCTCTCGTGGGTCTGCTCGCGGTCCCACGGGCAGCCATCCGGGGCGAACAGCCGCTCCATCACCCCTCGCAGGCCTGCGAGCGCGCGGAGGTCTTCCTCTGGCGCGAGCGCGGGGAGCAGCCACGCGTCGGCGTCGAATGGCAGTGCGGCGACAGGCGACTCGGTGACCTGCGAACCGTGGACGACCTGCGCAAGCTTCGAGGCGGGATACCGGCGGCGCACTTCCGGACGAGCGCTCTCGAACTGAGGGGCCAACACCAGCAGCGGGCGCTGTGCGTCGAATGCGAGGTGCGCCGGATCGAACGCCTGGACGGCGTAGTGAGGGAGGACGAGGGCAGTCGAGATCGCGTCGAGTGAGGGGGTGGCCATGCACCGAGTATAGGCGGCGGCTACGCTCGCCTCATGGACGCAAACGACCTCAGGCTGCCTGACTTCGATGCGTTTCCGCACGCAGTAGTGCTCGACCTCGATGGGACGTTGCTGGCTCCGGATGTCACGCTCCGGCCTCGAAGCCGAGCGGCCATCGAGGCGTTGCTCGAGCGAGACGCAAGTGTGGTGGTCGCCACAGCGAGGCCGGTGCGGACTGTCAGGATGCTGCTCGGCACGGGGCTGCTCGATCAGGTCGGGTTGGTCCAGATGAACGGCGTGGCCTACCGCACGCCCCGAGGCGCGCACGCCGCACTCGCACGGTTTCCGGCAGACATCGCAACGTACCTGGCGGCACTGGCGGCCGAGCATGTCCCTCACGGTCGGGTCATCGCGGAGATCGAGGGTGACGACTTCGGGTGTGACATGCCGCTCACGCCGGAGGTCCTCTGGCAGACGAATTGGGCGACCCCGGAGATGGTGATGCCAATCGCCACTGCCGCCGCGCGTGGTGTGGCGAAGATCGCCATCAACGGCATCGACCAGCCGGTCGCCGCACTGGTCAGCCGGCTCCGGCGGGAACTCGGTACGCAGATCGAGGTCATCGCGGAGGGGAGCGGGACGTTCGCGAATGTCGTGCCGCGAGGCGTCTCCAAGCAGGCAGCGCTTGCCCGGCTGCTCGAACACCCCGACCGCGCGGAGCCATGGGCAGGCATGCTCGCGTTCGGAGACGACATCGCCGATATCGAGATGCTCCGGCTGGCCGAGTGGGGCGTCGCCATGGCGAACGCGCACCCGGAGGTCCACGCCGTGGCCCGTTACCGCACGCATTCCAACGGCGAGGATGGTGTCGCGCACGTCATCGAAGGCCTACTGGCACGCTTCGACTGACGGCAGGCGGTCACGGAAGCCCGACCTATACTGGGCGGCATGTCATTCGTCCGATACCTCGCGCAGACCGTCTTCATGGTCTGTATACCGGTGTTCCTTCTGACGTCGAACGTCCGCATCGCCACCTCGTGGGAGGCGACGTACCACTACGCCTTCTCGCAGTACGACGTCCCGCACGCCACTGGCCTTGACCGAGCGGAACTCGACCGAGCAGCCACGCAGATCGTCGACTACTTCGAGGCCGGCGAGCCCGGATCGCTCCTCGACATCCGCGTGAAGCAGGGCTCCGAGACCGTCCCGCTCTACAGCGAGCGCGAGGTCCTGCACATGAAGGACGTGCTCGGCCTGATGCGCTTCGTCTTCCGGCTCCAGGAGTTCACGTTCATCTACCTCGTGATGTACCTCGCCGGCGTCTACCTCTGGAGCCGCGAGCGTTCACTGCTGCACCTCGCGAGGATCTCGATGTGGGCGGGGGCAGGCACGGCCGCGGCGCTCGGCGTCGCAGCCGTCGCGATGCTGGTGGGGTTCGACTCGCTCTTCCTGAGGTTCCACCAGTTGTCATTCGCCAACGACTTCTGGGCGCTCGACCCGGCGCGGGACCGTCTCGTCCAGATGTTCCCGCAGGGCTTCTGGTTCGATGTCTCGTTCGCGGTGGGCGTTGTCACGGTGATCCAGGGTGGCCTCGTCTTCCTCGCGGGCTACGGCTTCCTCGCCTGGCATGAGCGCCGCCGCACGGGCCGCGTCATCCCCCCGCGGCGTCACATCACCATCACCGGCACGAGCGAGTAGCACCGGACATCAAGACGAACAGCAAGACGCCCGGTTACCCGGGCGTCTGATATTGGCCACCAGCTGCCTTAGAAGTCGAAGTGGTCGTCCGCACCATCGAGGAAGTCCTCGGGTTCGCCTTCGCCCGCGTAGGCGTCCGGACGGACGCCCTGCATGATGGCGATCTTGTTCACCTGCGAACGGACTGCCTTCGTCGCCTTGCAGTGCGGGCACACGGTCGCGTCATCGCGCTTCGCGATGCTGCGCATCAACTCGAACTTCTTCTGGCACTTCGCACAGCGGTACTCGTAGATCGGCATGAGCCGCCCCAGTCCTGTCCCAGACTTCGATGTCGCCCTCGGCTAGTCGAGGTAGTCCTTCAACTTGCGCGAGCGCGTGGGGTGCCGGAGCTTCCGGAGCGCCTTCGCTTCGATCTGGCGGATGCGCTCGCGGGTCACGTTGAACTCACGGCCCACCTCCTCAAGCGTGCGGGAACGGCCGTCTTCGAGGCCGAAGCGCAACTCGAGCACCTTGCGCTCGCGAGGCGTGAGGGACGACAGCACGTCCATCACCTGCTCCTTGAGCAACTGGTGGCTGGCGGCGTCCTGCGGCGCGAGTGCCGTCGGGTCCTCCAGGAAGTCGCCGAGGTGGGAGTCTTCTTCCTCACCGATCGGCGTCTCCAGCGACACCGGCTCCTGAGAGACCTTCAGGATCTCGCGGACGCGGTCGGGCGGGAGCTCCAGTTCCTTGCCGATCTCCTCGGGCGTCGGCTCGCGGCCGAACTCCTGCACGAGGCGGCGCTGGATGCGTACGAGCTTGTTGATCGTCTCCACCATGTGGACGGGGATACGGATCGTGCGTGCCTGGTCCGCGATGGCGCGCGTGATCGCCTGCCGGATCCACCACGTCGCGTACGTCGAGAACTTGAAGCCCTTGCGGTAGTCGAACTTCTCGACCGCACGGATGAGACCGATGTTGCCTTCCTGGATCAGGTCCAGCAGCGACATCCCGCGGCCGATGTACTTCTTCGCGACCGAGACCACGAGGCGCAGGTTGGCCTCGGTCAACTGCCGCTCGGAGCGCTTGCCGTCGAAGATGATCTTCTGGAAGTAGTACTGCAGGCCGGAGCCGTGGGCGGTCTCCATCTGCGCCGCCAGCGACTTCGGCGGCGGGAACAACTTCGACTCCGACTCCACGAACTCGGCGGCCCGCATCAGGTGGTCCGGCCGCATGATGTGGGTGATGATCGAGAGGCGGATCAGGGCGTCCTTCGCCTTTTCCTCGTCCCACTTCAGGTCCTTGCGCACGATCTCCAGCGCGCCCTCGTCGCGCTCGCCATCGAGGCAGCGTCGGAACTTCGGGTCCACGATCCGCTCGTGCACCGACTGCCGCGGCAACTCGAGGTAGCGGCTGACCGAGGCGTACACGTCCCGCATGTGGTGGAACTGGCGGAGCAGCTCCACGTAGACCTCGCCCCAGGACGGCTCGTCACCGGTCTCGTCGCGGTACTCGTCGAGGATGTCCTCGATGTGCAGCCACTCCTCGATGGCGCGGGAGAGGCGCTTCTCGTCGTCCGCGGTCAGCAGCGAGACCTTGCCGATCTCGCGCAGGTACATGCGCACCGGGTCATCGATGCCGGCAACCTCATCGACGAAGCGCTTGGTGGCTTCGTGGATGCCGCCTTCCTCGCGTGCGGCGATCGGGTCCACCTTCACGGTGATCCCGTTCTCCGCCAGTTGCGAGATGATCGAGGCGAGTTTCTCCGCCGAGATCTCCGCGTCCGGGATGGCCTCGAGTACATCGTCCGCGGTCACCGAGCCGGAGCGCCGCCCCTTGTTCAGGAGCGCGTCCAGACCAGCATCCGCCAGCGTGGTCTCTTCAAATGCCTGGGTCATCTACTCCACCTCTTCCCGGTCGGAGTCGCCGACACTTGTTCGGCGCTCATCTCTGACGATCTCCTGCATGCGGTCGACCGTCGCTACAAACTCTCCGGCGAGGGCGGCCGACTCTTCGGCGAGGCCCTCGGGCACTGCTCCACCGTGGGCGGCGCGGGCGGCATCGAGCACCGCCGCACCCCCTCTACGTGCTTCAACGAATTCCGCGGTGCGCTGTTCCGCCGCGAGGCGGGTGCGCAACTTCTGGCGGCGCAGGCGGATGGTCCGCGCCATGTCGTCCACCATCTCCGGAACGTGTCGCGGCTCAAAGTCGCGGAGCGGTACGGCCGCCAGTTCCTCGTACTTCGCTCGCACGAGTTCATCGAGATCCGCGACGTGCTCGCCGAGGTGGGCATCCGCGACCCAGGCCTCCCAGAGCGCACGGTTCACCGAGTCTTCGAACACTTCAGGGGCGATGTCGAGTCCGGCGGCGCGGGCCTCGGCACGGCCCAGCAGCAGCGCCAGCAGTTGCCCCTCGCCATCGAGGACGGCAGGGGCCGCCTTCTTCGCCTGCTGCACCTCGCGAGGCGTCGCCACCGGGCGAGGTGTCACCGGACGCCCCGAGCCGCCCTGTGCGGCCCCACCGGCCAGGAGGGCAAGTACGGTGCGCTCGTCCACCTGCCCGAGGCGTGACATCCGCGCGACATAATGCGACCGCACGACAGGGTCAGCGATCGCTGCCACGGTTGGGGCGAGCGCCTGCAGCGCCTTCGAGCGCGAGCGCGGGTCGTTCACGTCGGTGCCGGACTCGATGGCGCGGAAGAGGTGGTCGGCCACCGGAAGCGCTCCCTCGAGCATCGCCCGGAAGGCCTCGGGGTCGCGGCGGACCATCGAGTCGGGATCGTCACCGGCCGGGAGCGTCACCACGCGGATGTCGGCTTCCAGGACGTCCTGGTAAGAGACGAGACCACGCCAGTCGACGACGGGCACAGCGGTGTGGTCGGAGACGCCCGCGGCGACCTCGATGCCGCGGAGAGCGGCGGCCGAGCCGGCGGCGTCCGCGTCCAGGCCGAGGATGACGTTGTGGCTGTAGCGCTTGAGCAGCGCCATCTGCTTCTCCGTGATCGAGGTGCCGTTCGACGCCACGACGTGTTCGAAGCCGTACTGGTGGC
>SCVR01000125.1 GCA_004296805.1 Dehalococcoidia bacterium | reverse complement strand
CGCTGCGGTGTACGTCGGCGCCGTGGTCACGACGCTGATGCTGCGAGTGGCGACACATGAACGCCCTGCTGACACGAGCATCGGCGCGGTGATCCCGGCATTGATCGAGGGCGGCCGTTATGCGTGGGGACACACCACGATCCGCGCGATCCTGCTGATGTCGTTCGTCTACTTCACATTCGGGATGTCCTACACGCAGGTCTTCGTTCCCCTCTTCGCGAAGGACGTGATGCACATCGGGGCTGGCGGTGCCGGTCTCATGGTGTCCCTCACCGGGGTCGGTGCGCTCGTCAGCGCGCTGGGCGTCGCCTCAAGGCAGCCGAGGCGTGTCGGCGTGGCCCTGCCGCTCATCGTCTGGACATTCGGGGCGATGCTGGTCGCGTTCGCCGTGACGTCATACCTGCCGCGTCCTGCGGGGATCATCGTCCCCATGATCTTCAT
Organism: Dehalococcoidia bacterium; assembly: GCA_004296805.1. Lineage (GTDB taxonomy): Bacteria > Chloroflexota > Dehalococcoidia > UBA2979 > UBA2979 > SURF-43. The sequence goes on along the minus strand of SCVR01000125.1, from coordinate 3,052 downwards.
CACCCTGACGGGCGCCACCCAGACGATGTTCTTCTCTCTGAGTAACGCGGCGATGCTCGGCAGCGCGCCGGAGGACATGCGCGGCCGGGTGATCAGCCTGCTGTCGCTCGACCGCGGGGTCATGTCGCTCGGCGGGATGGGCGCTGGGTTCCTCGCAGAGGTCCAGGGCGTCCAGATCGCGCAGATCGTCTACGGCGGCATCTGCGTCGTCGGCGGCCTTGGGATCGCCATGCTCTACAAGGAACTCCGGACGATGGAGATCGACCCAGACGCCTTCGAGCCCGGGCACGGTGGCCGACGCGGTGGTGTGGGCGCCCGCGCCTGAGGCGGTCGCCCACACCCTCGGTCTAGCCGTCCGCACCTCCGCTGTTTAGCGGGCGGCGCCCATAGCGGTCTGCGTCGCGGTGACGGCCGACGTAACAAACGCCGGCGTGATCACGTCCTTGCCACCAAAGAGGGTGATCCCCGCCAGCGCGTTGCTGGAGGTCCAGGCGAACGTCTCCAGGCGCATCGCGGCGCTCACGCCGCCGGCTGAGATCGTGATGTCGTACGCCACCGCGACAACACCCGTGGGTGCGTTCACGGAGGGCGTGCCCTTGGTCACTTTCACCGTCGCCGCGGTGCTTCCGATTGCCTCTTCAAAGCACTTCAGGAAGGCGTCGGTGTCATACAAGGCCTTGAAAGCAGTCAACGGCAGCGTTGCCGCCTTCGCGTCCGAGAAGACGTACATCTGGAACGATGCTGACGAGGGCAGCGCGCCCCCGGGCGCTGCGCGGTCCATCGAGACATTCGAGCGACCTGCTCGGTTCACCTCGAGCGCCGCATCGAATGCCTTCTGCGCCGCAGCAGAAGCGGTGCATGTGGGCGACGTTGGCAATGGGTCGGTCTTGAAGTCGTCTTGCGAGGTGATGGCCCAGCCCGCACCCAGGTCGGCAGCCTTCGGCAGCATCGCCTTGGCAAGGGCCGCGGCCTTCGTGGTGTCGAACTTGTTCGGCTCAGGTGTCGGTGAGGGCGTGGGCGTGGCGGTAGGGGCTTGAGTGGCAGCGGGCGAAGGCGTCGCCGTCGCTGCCGGTTTCTTGTCGCCGCCGCTGCAGGCGGCGCTGAGAATGACGGCAACAACGACTGCCCCCCCAAGCGACCAGCGCTTGGGTAGACGCCAGAAACCACCGTCGCCAACTGCGTGAGTTGCATGACCAGTTGAGCAAACCTGCGCCACAGCGAGCCTCCTTGGGTGGTCGCTCCGAGGGCATGAACCCACCTCCGGACAGTACGCCTCGGCTCAGAGCACGAGGTTAGACGAACGTCCCTCGGCGATCAGGACGTTCGTCCACCATTCGCGGCGCCGCATCCGGGGGTAGGGTGCGTCACCGCATCCCTGAGTTTCTCGCGAAACGCTGGAGTTGACCCCGTGGGACGGGGGAGCCGTCACAGCCCCGAGGCTGGCCTCTGAGGCGGTATCGTGCGGCCGTAGCCGGAGGAACAGTCATGCGAATCGGCACGCACGAGCATCGAGTGAGGTCCGTTGCAGCGATCACGCTGACGATCCTGACAACTGTCTCGCTCTCACTACTGGTACGTACGTCGGTTGGGGCGCAGACGGAGTTCCGCGTCAGCCCCATCGAGGCCCGCTTCTTCCAGCCGCAGCAGATGACCGAGTACGAGGTGCTGGTGACGGCTCCCGCGGGGTCGAAGCTGACCTACGAGTGGGGCGGGCCGAACTGCGGCACGTGGAGCCAGCCGGACCCGCAGACCCGTCCCAACCTCTTCCGCTGGTTCCACCCGCACCCCCCGTGCGATCCGACTACCGACCACAAGGACCGCACCATCTTCGTGACGGTCACCGACGGGAAGACCTCGTTCCGGTGCACCTATCAAGGCGCGGCGTCGGGCACTGGTCCCGCCTGCACCACCACGACGACGACCACCAGCTCTGGCGGCACACCGGTGACCTCCGCACCCGTGACGACGACGCCCATCCAAGAGGACGCCAAGGACGACGGTGGTGGGAACGGGATGGGACTCGGCCTTGGTGCGCTCGGGGGCCTCGTGCTCGCGGGCGGCGGCTATTACGTCTACACGCGATCGCGCGCAGGGACGGTGTCAGTCTCCGATTGGGAACGGCTGAAGTACCAGGAGGGTGTCGCGCAGGAGGCCGTACTCGGCGACTTCAAAGTGATGCTCGACGACGTGAACGCGGCGTGGGCGGCGTACCGCAAGGCCGTGGACACCTTCCGCACGCGCTACAACCTCGCGCTGTCCGCAAGCACGGAGATGCAGGGACTCCTGGTCGAGTGGGCCGAAGTGCGCGGCGTCGCCCAGAAGCAGGACCTCGCCTTCGCGATCGTCACGCTGCTGTGGTCGGGCGGCTCGCTCGCGCTGAAGGGCGCGCGGTGGCTGCGCGGGGGCCAGGCTGCGGCCGCGACCGCCGAGGCGGCCGGCGGGGCGGGGAAGGTCGCCGCAACCACCACGGAGGCCGCGGCCGGTGCGGGCGGCGTCGCTCGGTCGGCGACCCGAGGCGAGTTCGTCGGCAAGTATCTGAACATGCTCATGGACAACCGCGCGAAGAACCTGGCGCGCATGGCCGAAGAGGCCGGCATGACGATGGCCGAGGCCACGGCAAAGTGGGGCGACGACCTCGTGGACGTGGGTACCGGCCTCACCGAGTTGCTCGCCCGGCAGCGCGGCTGGGTCACGATGGCCGCCGAGGCCGAGATGACGGTAGGACGATTGCTGGTCAATGGTCGAGCGGCGGTGGCCGGACGCGGAGTCATGTCCGCTCAAGACCTCGCACAGCTCCAGCAGTGGGCTGCGCGTCCGGGGTTCTGGGAGCGGTTGGCGAAGGCCGCCGGAGCCATGGAAGAAGTTGGGTGGATGGGCCACAAACCCGAGGTCCACGAGTTCATCGGTCTGCTCTACAACGCGGACGACATCGCTTTCCTCAAGCGACTGGTGGAAACCGGTGGCGACCTCGCGAAACTGCGCTCCGCGGTCGGGCCTGCACAGGCCGCCGTACTCGGCTCGATGGACGCCACGCTCGCCGGAGTCGTGGTGA
>SCVR01000124.1 GCA_004296805.1 Dehalococcoidia bacterium | reverse complement strand
ACCAACCGACGGATCGTGAGCCGCCCACCGCGCTGCATCGCAAGCGTTGTTGAGGGTGAGGGAGTGCCGAGGTACGCTCGGGTCGAATCTCGTTCTACCGCGCCCAACCTGCGCCCGCGCCCGGAGATGCACCCGTGACCGATGCGACTGACACCGGGCCTGCCTCGGAAATGACCGCCGACCTCGAGACGATCGTGTCGCTGGCGAAGCGACGCGGGTTCGTCTTCCCGTCCGCGGAGATCTACGGCGGCTTTGCCGCGGCGTACGACTACGGTCCGCTGGGCGTCGAAATGCGGCGCAACATCCGCGAGTCGTGGTGGCGCTGGATGGTGCAGAGCCGCGACGACGTGGTCGGCATCGAGGCGGCCATCATCTCGAACCCGCGCATCTGGGTGGCCTCCGGGCACGTCGAGAACTTCACGGACCCGCTCGTCGAGTGCACCAACTGCCAGGCGCGCTTGCGCGCGGACCATGTGGAGGACAACACCTGCCCCTCGTGTGGCGCCGTTGGGAAATTCACCGACCCGCGCAAGTTCAACATGATGCTCAGCACCATTGTCGGACCGGTGGCTGACGAGTCGGGGCGGGCGTTCCTGCGGCCGGAGACGGCGCAGGGCATGTTCGTGAACTTCGACAACGTGCAGACGGCGATGCGGAAGCGGTTGCCATTCGGCATCGCGCAGATCGGCAAGTCGTTCCGCAATGAGATCACGGTGAAGCAGTTCATCTTCCGTACGCGTGAGTTCGAGCAGATGGAGATGGAGTACTTCTGCCACCCCGAGCAGTCGATGGAGCTCCACACGTACTGGAAGAAGGAGCGGCTGCGCTGGCACTACAGCCTCGGCATCCGTCCCCAGCACCTCCGACTCCGTGACCACTCGCCCGAGGAGTTGTCGCACTACTCCCGCGGCACGAGCGACGTGGAGATCCACTACCCGTGGGGCTGGGGCGAACTCGAGGGCATCGCGCATCGCGGTGACTACGACCTGACGCAGCACTCGGAGCACTCCGGGAAGAAGTTGACCTACTTCGACCCGGACTCGAACCAGCACCTCGTACCGCACGTGATCGAACCGGCGGTCGGCGTCGACCGCGTCCTGCTGACGCTGCTCTTCGACGCCTACTCCGAGGAAGAGGTCGACGGCGAGAAGCGGGTGGTGTTGCGCCTCGCGCCGGCGATCGCACCGGTCACGGTGGCAGTGCTGCCACTCTCGAAGAAAATCGAACGGAAGGCGCGCGAGGTCTACGACTCGCTCCGCCCGCACTTCCGGGCACAGTACGATGACTCGCAATCGATCGGGCGACGCTACCGCCGCCAGGACGAGATCGGCACACCGCTGTGTGTCACTGTCGACTTCGAGACCGAGACGGACGGCGCGGTGACGATCCGGGAGCGCGATTCGATGCAGCAAGTGCGGGTGCCGCTCATGGGCCTCGTGGCTGCGATCCGCGAGCGGCTGGATGCCCTGACGCCGCGTGTACCGTCTCACGACGAGATCTCGATCTAAGGGCCCTCGATGGCGTCCCGCAGACCGCTCCGCCTCGTCCACACGTCCGATGTGCACCTCGGCGCGTACGACACGCGGAACGGCGACGGCACGCGGCGCCGTGAGCTCGAGGACGGGTTCCGGCGCGTCATCGACCTTGCGATCGCAGAGCGGGCGGATGCGCTGCTCATCGCGGGGGACTTCTTCGACAACGCGCGCGTATTCGAGGAGACGCTGCTGTTCGCGGCGGACGAGATCGCGCGCTTCGGCGGCACTACGGTGATCGGCCCCGGCAACCACGACCATGTGGGGCCGGGCTCCGTCTACGACCGTGTCGACCTGACCGAGCGGGCGCCAAACCTGCGCATCCTGCGCGAGCCGGACGGCGAACGTCTCGCGTTCCCCGACCTCGACCTGGAAGTCTGGGGCACCGTGCATACGGAACGGCGGGCGAACTACCAGCCGTTCGAGGTGGCTGCGGGCCGGGGCGAAGCAGCCTGGCAGGTGGGCATCGGACACGGGCACTTCATCGGCCCGAACGCGCTGCTCCACCACTCCTTCCACATCCGTGCCGACCACCTTGCCGCGTCCGGCCTCGACTACGTCGCCCTGGGTCACTGGGAGCGCATGACGATCGTCGAAGCGGGCGAGGGGACAGTCGCGGCCTACTCCGGCGCTCCGGACGCGCTCAGCGGCAACCGCGACGGCCACGGCGGCCACGTCCTCGTCGTCGACCTCTGCGAAGACGGCTCGGTCCGCCTCGAGGCCGTGCCGGTGGGCGAGGGCCCGCGCATCCCGCACCACGAACTGCCGTACCTGCCCGCGATGTAGGCAGAGTCGAGGAGCCGCACGTGCCCTCGGAGTTCCACATTCGAGATGCTGTGCCGGGAGACGGGCCACTGATGGGGCGGCTGCATGCCGCCTCGTGGGCGAGCGCCTACCGCCATTTCATGCCGCACGCCTTCCTCGACCACCCCGACCGCGAGGCAGGATCGGCGCGCCACTGGACTGAGAACCTGATGTCTCCAGTAGTGCCGGGTGGCCGCGGCTGGATCATCGAGGTGGACGGTGAGCCAGCGGGGTTCGCGTGGGCGCAGCCGGGGTCGGAGACGTTCGCGTACCCGTCACCCGAGGATGCGGGGCACCTCGACGCGATCCACCTGTTGCCATCGCGTGTCGGGGGAGGCCTCGGACGCCCGTTCTTCTGGCACGCGCTCACGGCACTCTCCGAGATGGGCTTCGCGGAGGCGACGCTGGGCGTATACGAGGAGAACGTGCGGGCGCGCGGGTTCTACGAGGCGATGGGCTGGCGCGAGGATGGGCCTCGGCGTGTGCGGCAGTTCGACTGGCCTGCCGAGCCGTTCTCAGCGACCTTGCTCATGTACCGCGGGCCGACCCGGGAGCAGTGACGCGATGGGAATCGAGATCCGCGACGCGACACCCGCTGATGCCGACGTGATGGCGGCGATCCGCGTGGCCTCGAAGCGCTTCGCGTACCGCGACTTCGTGCCGGCGTCGTACCTCGACTCTGACGAGCACGCCCGGGTGGTGCTGGCAGAGGTACGTGCGGACTTCGCCTCGGCGCGGCCGGGTGGTCGAGGGCACCTCGCGTTGACTGACGGCGTCCCGGTCGGGATGGCGTGGATCGAGCACGGTGACCACGGGTACTACGAGATACCGGAGGGCTGTGCGGAACTGGCGTCACTCTTCATCGTGCCGTCGACGATCGGGACGGGTGCCGGGCGGACATTGTTCTGGCATGCCCTCGAAGGCCTCGCGCAGGATGGCTATCGGGAGGCCTGCCTGATGACCTATGCGCCGAACATCCGCGCGCGCGGGTTCTACGAGGCGATGGGGTGGCAGTCCGATGGCTATCGTCAGGCCCGGGTGGTGGACTGGCCGCGAGAGCCATTCACCCTTGAAGGGCTGCGGTACCGCGGGCCCACTCGACTGCGAGCGGGCTAGTCGAGGTTCCGCATCCTGGGCACGAGGGCGATCGTGGCCAGCGAGAGCGCGACCAGTGCAGCCGAGCAGAGGCCGAGGGCCCACTGGATGCCGATGACCTCGGCGGCCACGCCAACGCCGAAGACGCCGACCTGCACCAGGCTCATCTCCATCATGTAGATGCTCATCACACGACCGCGGTACTGGTCCTCGGTGTACGCCTGAACCAGCACGTTGCTCAGCGCCATGCGGACGCTCTGGCCCACGCCGATGAACAGCATGACGGGCAGCGTGATCGCTACTGAGGTCGACCAGGAGAATGCGATCAGCGCCACGCCGAGCACGAGCGAGCCGACGATGAAGATCATGCCTCGGCGTCGGCTCGGCAGGGATGCGATCACGAGTGCGGACGCCAGCGAGCCGACACCGGTCACGCTGGTGAGCAGCCCCTGCAGGCCCGGCCCACCGTCCAGCACGTCTTTCACGAAGCCGGGCAGCATCTGCATGTACGGCATCGAGAAGAGCACCATGAGGAAGTTGACGACCAGGATCACGCGGATGGTCTGGTCGCGACCGATGTACTTCACGCCCTCGATGAGGTCGCCGAACCCGGCACCGGATTTGGCCCTGGGAGCGCCGTGCCCAGCGGAAGCGTAGGCGCGGGTCTGAGCCTCGGTGCGCTCCTCGGGCGGGATCTCGATCGGCCGCGACGGGACGCGGAAGAGGGTGACCGTGGAGAAGAGGTAGAAGCCAGTGATGGCGATGAAGGCCCAGTAGTAATCGGCGACCTCCATCAGCACGCCGATGCCTGCGGGGACCATCAGGCGGGAGAGGTTCATCCCGGCGTTGTTCAACGCCACCGCATTCATCACCTGACGTGGGTAGACGATGTCCGGAAGCATCGACTGGCGCGCCGGCATCATGAGCGCCTGGATGACGCCCTGGATCGCAGCGTTGACGATCATGTACTCCCAGCGCATGACGCCCGCCATGAGGAGTGCCACGATCGACATCGTGTTCAGCGCGTTGAGGGCGTTGCCGACCTGCTGGATCTGCTTCTTCGGCAGGCGGTCGGCGATCACGCCACCGTGGAGCGAGAGCGCGAGGCCGGGCACCGCATTCGCCAGTGCAATGGTCCCCAACGCGGCGAATGAGCCGGTCAGGTCGTAGATCAGCACACCGCGCGCGATCATCTGGCTGTTCATGGCGCCGAAGACGCCCAGCATGGACACGAAGTACCAGCGGAAGTTGGCGCTCTTGAAGGACTCGAAGGTGCGCAGTTGTCCCGCCGCCCGGAAGGCCGAGCGCGCACCGTGCACCCCCGGACGTCCAACAACCGGGTCGAGTTCGACGGTCGGGGGTCGGGCGGTCTCAGAGCGGGCCATGCCGGCATCCGTTCGAGGCTGACCCGCGATCGTTGACCGCGGTCACGTCAGTCAGGTGACGCTGACGTGCACGATAATGTCCGAAATACTACCTCCCCTGATCGAATCCGCAAGGTGCCATGGTGTCTCCGCCTCCAGAGTGCCACCGAGGCGGATCGGGGCGCCTTGTCTCGCGCTATCGTCGGGGGCGGAGGTATCCGCGATGCCGAACTGGGGCGTGATCCCCTCGATCCGCGTGCGTGACCTCGCCGCGGCACTCGACTGCTACGAATTGGCGCTCGGGTTCACCGTCCTGCGCGGCGATGCGAACTCGGAGAACTGCGCCATCCAGCGCGGCGACGCCCGGCTGATGCTCGAAGTACCGGGCGAGTTCTTCTCGCCGGCATACAACGAGGCGATCCGCGAACGCCTCGGAGCGCCGTCGGCGACCGCCCTCTACATCGAGGCGCCCGACCTCGAGGCGCTCTACGAGCACGTGCAGGCCGTGGGCCTCACGGTGGTCGACCCGCTGGCCGAGCGGCCCTGGGGGCAGGCCGAGTTCACCGTCGAAGACCTCGATGGCCACTGGCTGACGTTCTGGAAGAGCCCCGAGACGGAAGCGAAGCCCTCGGCGTGACGGGTCACGGTTGAGGCGTGTGGGGCAACGAGAAGGGGCCGCACAAGCGGCCCCTTCGTCGTGGTCGTGAGGCGAGGGACTAGATCTTCGCGCGCGCCGCATCCTTGTCGCTGTACCAGAGCGCGTTGATCTCCGTGAACTTCTTCTGGTCGGCGGGGACGTCGTCCTCGGCGAAGATCGCGGAGACCGGGCAGGCCGGCTCGCAGGCACCGCAGTCGATGCACTCGTCCGGGTTGATGTAGAGCATCTTGTCGGTGCCCTCTTCGAAGTGGATGCAGTCCACCGGGCACACGTCAACGCACGACTGGTCGGTCGTGTCGATGCAGGGAGAAGTGATCACGTAGGTCATGCCGGGTCCTTTCGACTCGACTGGCCGTGCCACACCTGGGGCGTCCGACCGGTGCCCCGAATATAGGGACGAATCTGCGCTGCGGGCAATACGCACACCCTCACATCGAGGGTCTTGGTGCGCAGAATCTCATCCGACACGTTATTGGCAACGATTCCCGACGACTCGAATCGGGTATCGCCTACCGCTTCCAGATCTGCCAGGGCTTCTTCTGCGCCTTGCGGGCGGCCTCGCGCTCCTCGGCCTCCCGGGCGAGATCGGCGCGTGCGGCCTCCACCGTGCGCGAGAGGCGCTGTCGCAACATCACGACATGCTGGACGACATCGAGGGCGCTCCCCGGGTCCTGCGCGACCTCCGGGAAGACCTCGCGCATCGCAACGGCGAGGCCGGGGACAGCGGTGCGCCCGCCCGCGATGCCGTACTGCTTCATCTCGTTGGCGAGGCCGGCGAGCGCCTCCGCCAGCCGCGTGACCTGGTACGGCGTGAGGTCGACCTCGGTGACCGCGCGCGCCATCCCGGCATGCAGCGCCTCAGACACCGCACGCAGCCCGGTGCCTTCATCGGTGCGGGTCTCGCGGTCCAACTCCGCCCCCGGCCGTCCGAGGTGGTAGATGGTGGCGAGGTATGCGACGCGCGCGTCTTCGGAGCGGAGGGAGAGGGAGGTCATCTCGCTCGCACCTTGGTGCGCGTCGGAACCTTCCGAGGTGGCGCGGCCACTCGTTCCCCCAGCATGTCCTTCAGGAACTTGCCTGTGAGCGACTCCGGGTTCGCGGCGACGTCCTCGGGGGTGCCGACGGCGAGGATGCGACCTCCTCTCGCGCCGCCGTAGGGGCCGAGGTCGATGACCCAGTCGGCGCCTTTCACGACGTCGAGGTTGTGCTCGATCACGATCACGGTGTTCCCGGTGTCGACGAGGCGCTGGAGGACGAGGAGGAGGGCGTCGACGTCGGAGAAGGCGAGGCCGGTGGTGGGCTCGTCCAGGATGTAGACGGTCTTGCCGGTGGCGCGCCTCGACAGTTCCGTGGCGAGTTTGATGCGCTGGGCCTCGCCGCCGGAGAGCGTGGTGGCGGGCTGGCCGAGGCGGATGTAGCCCACACCGACGTCGCGCAGGGTCTCCAGTTTGCGCCGCGGCGAGGGGAACGCCTCGAAGAAGGTGCAGGCCTCCTCGACGGACATCTTCAGCACCTCGGCGATGCTCTTGCCGCGGAAGAGGATTTCGAGGGCCTCACGGTTGTAGCGGTCGCCCTTGCAGACCTCGCACGGCACGGTCACGTCCGGGAGGAACTGCATCTCGATCAGGATGTAGCCGTCGCCCTTGCAGGCCTCGCAGCGCCCGCCCTTCACGTTGAAGGAGAAGCGGCCGGCCTGGTAGCCGCGCGCGCGCGACTCAGGCTGGTTGGCGAAGAGGTCACGGATCAGCGTGAACAGGCCCGTGTACGTAGCGGGGTTCGAGCGCGGCGTCCGGCCGATCGGTGTCTGGTCGATGATCACGACCTTGTCGAGGTGCTCCATGCCCTCGATGGCGTCGTGGTCGCCGGCCCGCTCGCGCGCACCGTTGAGGTCGTGCGCGAGTTGGCGGGACAGGATCTGGTTGACGAGCGACGACTTGCCGGAGCCGGAGACGCCAGTGACGGCGATGAACGTGCCGAGGGGGAACTCCACCGTCACGTCCTTGAGGTTGTTCTCGCGCGCGCCGCGCACGACGAGCGTCGTGCCATTGCCCTCGCGTCGCACGGCGGGGATCGGGATCTTCCGCTTGCCGCTGAGGTACTGGCCGGTGATCGAGGCCTTGTCCGCCATCACCTGCTTCGGCGTGCCGAAGGCGATGACCTGGCCGCCGATTTCACCGGCGCCGGGGCCGATGTCGATCAGGTGGTCGGCGGCGCGCATCATCGCCTCGTCGTGCTCTACGACGAGGACGGTGTTGCCGAGGTCGCGCAGGCGGGTGAGCGTGCCGATCAGCCGTTCGTTGTCGATCGGGTGGAGGCCGATGCTCGGCTCGTCGCAGACGTAGAGCACGCCCATGAGGGCGGAGCCGATCTGCGTCGCGAGGCGGATGCGCTGGCCCTCGCCGCCGGAGAGCGTCCCGGCCGCGCGATCGAGCGTGAGGTATTCAAGGCCGACGTCGCGCAGGAAGGTGAGCCGTCCGGCGATCTCCTGCAGGATCTGCCGCCCGATGGCGTAGTCGCGAGTGGTGAGCGGACCGCCCTCGACGCGCAGCGCGTCCGTCCACTCGAGGGCGTCCCCGACAGACATGCGGGCGACCTCGACGATCGAGCGGTCCTGGACGGTCACGGCGATGACCTCAGGCTTGAGCCGCGCGCCGTGGCAGGTGTCGCAGGGCGTGGCGACCATGTAGCGCTCGATGTCGGCGCGCACCCACTCGGACTCGGTCTCCTTGTAGCGCCGCTCGAGGTTGGTCATCACGCCTTCCCACGTCACGGCGTAGGAGCGGACGCGGCCCGTGGCGCTCGACTTGAACTCGATCTGATCGATGGTGCCCTCGGTGCCATGCATCAAGGCGTCCCATTGCTCGCGGGTGAGGCTGCTGATCGGCTTCGAGAGGCTGAACTTCATCGCGTCACCGAGCGCCTTCATGCGCCGGTGGTACCAGCCCATCGTGGCCGCCGAGGACTTCAGCGGCGCGATCGCGCCCTCGTCGATGCTCAGTTTCTTGTTCGGCACGACGAGGTCTTCGTCGAGGCGCATCTGGAAGCCGAGGCCGGTGCAGGCGGGGCAGGCGCCGTGCGGGGTGTTGAAGGAGAAGTTGCGCGGCTCGATCTCGGGCACGGAGTACGGCTCGTGGGCGGTGTTCGGACAGGCGAAACGCTCGCTGTAGGTCTGCTCCTCGGAGACGTCGCCCTTGTCGTTGAGCATCGCGAGCACGACGGTGCCCTCGCCGAGGCGGAGCGCCTGCTCCACGCTGTCGGAGACGCGCTGGCGCGTGGCCACCTCGTCCTCGTCGCCCTTGGCGGGGACGACGATGCGGTCCACGACGACATCGATGTCGTGCCACTGGTTCTTGTTGAGTTTGATCGGGTCATCGAGGTTGATGACCTTCGTGTCGAGGCGGACACGGACGTACCCGGCCTTGCGCGCCATCTCGAAGACCTGGGTGTGCTCGCCGCGTTTGTGGCGGATCACCGGCGCGAGGATCATCGCGCGCCGACCGGCGTCGCTCGCGAGGATGGCGTCCACGATCTGCTGGATCGTTTGGCGGCGGATGACCTGGCCGCAGTGGATGCAGTGTGGCACGCCGACGCGCGCGAAGAGCAGGCGCAGGTAGTCGTAGACCTCGGTGACGGTGGCGACGGTGGAGCGAGGGTTCTTGGAGACGCCCTTTTGGTCGATCGAGATCGCAGGCGAGAGGCCCTCGATGTAGTCGACGTCCGGCTTCTCCATGAGGCCGAGGAACTGGCGGGCGTAGGCGGAGAGTGACTCGACGTAGCGTCGCTGGCCCTCGGCATAGATGGTGTCGAAGGCGAGCGAGGACTTGCCGGAGCCGGAGACGCCGGTGATGACGACCAGACGGTCGCGCGGGATCTCGACGGTGATGTTCTTGAGGTTGTGTTCTCGGGCGCCGGTGACAACGATGCGGTCGAGCGGCATGCGTACCTCAGGCGGGAATCGGGCGAAGGCTGTCAGGCGCGTGTCAGGGAACGTCTGTTCTAATGCTATCGTATCCCTCATCCGCCCGCGAGCAACCGCTGTGGGCGGGAGCGAGGGAGGGCTGTCCTGTGCCGGGGATGCCTCATCTGCTCCTGATCGGTGCTGACCCGACAGCACTCGATGCGTGGCGCGTCGGCCTCGCCCAGGCCGGGGTGCCGGTAGCCGGCGTCTCAAGCGCCATGGACGCGCCGCTTCGACTGCGCAGCGCCCGCCCGTCGATGCTGGTGGTGATCGAGCCGTGGGACCTTGACGAGGCCCGGGAGGCCATCGCGCGCTGTCGCTCGGCCGCCGAGTCCACACTGCCCGTCATCCTCGTGCTGTGGTCATCACCGTGGCTGCACGGGCCGGCACCTGCCGACCTGGAGCCTGTCGCTGTCCTCGATGCGTCGAAGGCCACTGCAACGGACCTGATCCGGGCAGCACGTCTGCTGGCGGGCACGCCGGCCGAGATTGCGATCGAGGTCGCGGGGTTGGGTCTCGATCCGGTGGAGCGCCGGCTCCGCGGGCCCGCCGGCGATGCCTTCCTCACGCCGTCTGAGGCCACGCTGTTCGGGCTCCTCCTCGCGCGCCCGCTCGATGTCGTCCGGGTGGAGGAGGTGGCCCGCGCGCTGTGGGGCACGCCGATCAACGGGTCACACGAGCGGGCCGCGATCCGGACGCATCTGCACACGCTGCGTCGCAAGCTGACATCCGTCGGCGCAGGCGAGGCGATCCGTTCAGTGCCGGGTGTGGGGTATCGCCTTGCGGAGCAGCCACAGGAACGCCCGAGCCAGGCCGGCTAGTCCAGCCGCGGCCGGTCCGGGTCCTCCGGGGCGTCAGGGTCAGGTTGGTCGTCCAGGCCCAGCATCCCCGCGAGGCCGTCGCCGCCGATGGCGCGCAGTTGCTCGCGCAACTGCTGCTCGACCTCGCGCAACTGGTCGTCGCTGATCCCCATCGCGTGCAGCGTCTCGCGGATCAACCGTTGCACCTCGGGCAGGTCGCCACGGATCAGCGCTTCGGCGACCTCGAGCTGGGTCTCGATGGCTCGGAAGCGCTCGCGACGCTCGGTGTCGTTGGTGGTGGAGAGCACCGTCGCCATGAGGCGGGTGAAGAGGTTGGTGGTCCGAGCGATCCGGACGCGGTCGTCCGGATCCTCGGGGAACTCACCGGTGACCTGCACCTGCAGGCCGGTCGTGCTGTCGGAGGCGACGTACTGTTGCGGCATACCTCGATCGTATCGCGGCAGGCGCTGCGTGCGCCCCGACTAACCCTTGGGGTTGAACAGGAGGATGGGCACGCCTTCGAGGTGGCGCAGCACGTGCTCGGCGACGGAGCCGACGACGGCACGCTTGATGCCGGAGCGCCCGTGCGTTGCCATGACGACGATGTCCGCCTTCCTGCTCGTGGCGGCCTCGACGATGGCCTCGCCCGGGATGCCGGAGAGGACGACGCCTTCGACCTGTTTGACGCCCGCAGCGGTGAGGGCGGCCTTCGCTGCGGCGATGTTCTTCTCGGCATCCGCCTTCTGGGCGGCGATGACCTGATCGATGAGGTCGCCGCTCGCGACACCCGCACCGAACTCGAAGCCGGCGGGGGTCATCCGCGAGATCAGGCGGGCGGCGTCATCGATGACGGCCACGACGGTGACCTTGCCGTCCGGCGCCGTGATGTGCGCGACGTGGGGGAGGACCGAGGCGGCGATGGCCGAACCGTCGGTCGTGACGATGGGGGACTTGTACATTCCGGTGCCTCCTGCATGGACGCCCGAGGGTCGGGTCGCCGGCTCGACCCCGATCCTACTCACATCATGCCAATTGAGCCTTCGGCCTACCTGTGCCGGGCGACGCTGCCGGACCGGACGAGCACCACGAGCCCAGCGACCGCGAGCAGGAGGAGCGCCCGCTCGCCGGACGCGGGCTCGCGCGTCGTGGCGTCGACGCCGGCGTTCCCGGTCGCGGCCGGCCGGACGGGTGCGGGCGGTTGGATCTGCGCAAATGTCTGCGAAGTGCGCACGAGTGCCCCGTTCTGGAGTTCCCAGGTCTGTCGTGCCGGGGCTGTGCCACAGCACAGAGGTTCGGTCGGCCCCTGCGTGATCATGTCGACGAGGATCTTGTTGTCGACGATCTGGATCTTCACGTTCTTCAGCCGGTCACCGAGGAACCCGGGGCCGAACGGCTTCAGGCTCCCGTCCACGAGGTAGATCTCGGAGAAGACGCCAGAGCCGCCCGTGTTGGTTGCCGTGTGCACGACCGCGATCGGGGTGCCGTTCAAGGTACCGAACGTGGCATCGACAAACGTCATGTTCACGTGTTCGGCCACCGAGTCGAACTTCCCATCGACGAGAGTGATCGACTTGGAGGCTCGGTAGGGTGTCGGGTAAGTGGCGTTGCGCAGCTGCTGGAGCGTCGGCGCGGCCGCCTGGGCAGATGCGCCGCTGAGCAGCACGAGGCCGAGTGTCGCTCCGATCAGCGCTGCGGCGACGCCTCGAAAGGCAGTGGTGGGGTGGGACAGACGCACGAGAACCTCCTGAGTGATGGGGCCGAGCCGCCCATCAGAAGTAAACGTCTCCGATGTCAAATGGTTCCCGAAGGCACGTACGAGGGCTGCAAACAGCAGGACGCCCTCGTGGGAGCGAGGGCGTCCTTCGATTCTGCGGGCGTCAGACTAGTTCTGGCGAGCCACACGGCGGGCGACGGCAACCGCGCCTGCGACTGCGGTAGCGAGGGCCATCTGAAGGCCGAGGTTGCCCGCGGGCAACATCCCGGCGTTGCCGGTTCGAGCCGGCGCAAGCTGGGCAGGGGTGGTACCGGTGCCACCAGCGGCCGGGACCGTGATCGGGGTGACTAAGGTGACCGGAGCCACGGGACCGAGGGCCGGCGCCACGATCTTCAGATCGCCCGTGACCAGGTCATAGACAGTTGGAGTCAGGCGGACGGTGCCGTCAGCGTTCCGGATCCCGGCGTTCACTACGACTGTCCCGTTCACCACGGACACGGCTGCGGTGTCGACAAGGCCGATGATGGTGGTCCCACCGTAAACGCGCATGTTGCTATCCACGAGCCAGAGCTGGGACGTCGTGGTGCCGTTCTGTGTCGTGCTCGTTACGACCGCGGTGACGGTGTAGCCGTCCCACTGCCCAGAGGCAGAGGTCAGGTACGCCATGTTGTATGGCGCGACGCCGTTGACTACGGTCATCAACTGGGTGGGTGTGGGTGCGTCGGCAGATGCCTGAGACACACCAAGTGCGAGTCCGGTCGCCATGACGATGCCGCCGATGCTCATGAGATGGAACGTGCGCATAAGAGCCTCCTACAGGCGCCGCCAGTGGCAGGCGGCGTGATGCCCCGGCACCAAGGAGGAGGTAATG
>SCVR01000432.1 GCA_004296805.1 Dehalococcoidia bacterium | reverse complement strand
GATTGCTCTCTCTTCACGTTAGCCGATTGTACTGGTCGTGAGCGCAAAAGGTGTGCTTATCAATCAACGGTCATCCTTATCCATCAACACACTCGTTAACTAAAAATGGAGAGAGCTCCGCCCCAGAGCTAATTGGCGCTGATATGTTCAATAGTTGCATAGAGGAAGGTGTACGAATTTGATGCATTGCCACTTATAAGAGTCAATTGAAGAAGGGTCGAGGCCGTCGTATTAACTGTAAGGGCGGTCGTGGAGGAGGCCACAGGTAGTACGCCAGAATGAATTTGCATCAGGCCAGCACCAGCGGTACCGGCGGCACCTACCGTCCGGAAAGTCACCAGGCCAGTAATCGTGCCCGGGTTGGCCAGGGCACTGCTTACGCCGGTGAGTGTTCCAAGAACGACACCCGTGCCAGTGGGTCCGAATCGCACTCTGATAGTTGGTGAGGTTGTGTTGGTACCCGAGCGGGTGTAGTAAGCAGTGATCCGAAGGGTGTCTCCAGCGCCCATACTGTTCGCGGGAATCGTGTATCCGATCACTTGAGTTTCAGTATTGGCGATCGCACCCGTGTTGGCGGTAATTACGGCGAGTTGAGTAACAGCCCTCACTGCGGCAGCGCCGGTTGGTCCGCTCGGACCAGTGGCTCCCGTCGCACCGGTCAATCCGGATGGTCCGGATGGTCCTGTGGCTCCGGTGGGGCCAGTAGCCCCGGTATCACCGGTAGGACCTGTTGGGCCAGTCACACCGGTTGGGCCAGTTAATCCAGACGGGCCTGAGGGGCCTGTAGCGCCCGTCGTGCCGGTTGGGCCGGTTAATCCAGATGGACCTGAGGGGCCTGTGACGCCAGTAGCGCCCGTCGGCCCAGTCAGTCCTGAAGGACCGCTAGGTCCTGTTGCACCAGTAGCTCCAGTAGCACCTGTGGGTCCGGCCAGGCCCGAGGGGCCCTGGGCTCCAGTGGCGCCGGTCAGTCCGGAGGGTCCTTGAATTCCCTGGGCGCCAGTTGCACCAGTGGCACCGGCTGCTCCCTGGGGACCGGTGGCTCCAGTGGCACCGTCATTTCCTGCAACACCCTGGGGGCCCGAGGGGCCGGCTGGGC
>SCVR01000123.1 GCA_004296805.1 Dehalococcoidia bacterium | reverse complement strand
CCTGCTTGCTGATCTTCCCGCTGCGCCCCCACGACAGACGCCTGTTCGCATGACCAGGCTCTCGATCAGCGCCCGCCTGCGATTGGTACTCGCCGCGTTCATCGTCGGCTTCGCGGTGCTCGCACTCGACCTCGCCCGCGCGCAGTGGCTCAGCCCGGTGGTCGTCCCCGAATGGGGTAACGGCGTGGCGCCTCGCGTGGTGCCCGTCGAGGCCGCCCGGGGCGTGATCACGGACCGCAACGGCGTCGTCCTCGCACGCAACATCCCGGACTACCGGGTCGTCCTGATCCCCGGCCTCTTGCCGTCCGAGGCCGACGCCAGACGGCAGGCACTCGTCGACCTCCAGGCTAGGTCCGGCATCGCCGTCGACCGACTGGTGCAGGCGTCTGACTCACACCTCGCGCGCGTCGACCCCTACCGACCGGTCGTGCTCGACGAGCACGTTCCGAGCGAGCGCGCCATCATCCTTCGCGCCTCTCTGGCGGGCGCCCACGCCATCCGCGTCGAGGCGACGTCGACCCGTCGGTACGAGACCAGTGGCTCGCTGGCCCACGTGCTGGGGTACGTCGCCCCACTGCCGGTGGATCGTGTCACGGAACTGCAGAAGTCCGGCTACAGCCCAGATGACCGCCTCGGTGCGGCGGGCGTCGAGTCCACGTATGAGGAGCGGCTCCGCGGTGAGCCGGGGAAGCGGCTCATCCTCGCGGATCCCCAAGGACGCGAGGTGGGGCTGCTCGGGGACAATCCTCCCCGCGCCGGCTCGACGGTAGAACTCTCGATCGACGTGAACCTGCAGCGGGCTGCCGAGACCGCCCTGCGTCGTGGCATCGACAACGGGCTGACGATCGTGCGCAACGCGCCGGGACGCGCGAAGCCGATCCCCGGCGGGGCTGCCGTTGTCATGGACGTGAACACCGGGGAACTGCTGGCGCTGGTGTCGCTGCCCTCGTACGACGCGAACCTCTTTGATGGCTCCGCGGACCCGCAGGCGTTCGACAGTGTCCTGCGAGATCCCGCCCACCCGCTGGTGGACCGGACATACATGGAGACCCGTTCGCCCGGTTCGATCTTCAAGCCACTCGTCGCCCTCGCCGCCCTCGAGGAAGGCATCGCGACGGCGGACACGCGCATCGTGAGCAACGGCTACATCACCGTGCAGAACGAGTACAACCCCGCCATCCAGTACGTCTTCAAGGACTGGATGGCGCACGGGTCGCTCGACATGACCCGCGCGCTCGCACGCTCGTCCGACGTCTACTTCTACCTGCTCGCCGGTGGGTATCGGCAGAACGGCCGCGAGGTCTTCAAGGGCATGGGCGCGGACACCCTCGCCAAGTGGGCACGCCTCGGCGGCTTCGGCCGGCCGACCGGTGTCGACCTCCCCGGTGAGACCGAGGGGCTCGTCCCCGACACGAAGTGGAAGGAGAAGGCGATCGGCGATCCGTGGGTGTTGGGCGACACCTACACCTACGGCATCGGGCAGGGCTACTTCACCGCCACCCCCCTCCAGATGACGGTGTTCGCCTCGGCACTGGCGAACGGCGGCGACCTCCTCGCCCCGCGGGTCGTCCGAGGGTTCCGGCAGGATGGGAAGTTCACCCCAAACTCACGGACGGTGACCGCTCGCTTGCCCGGCACGGCCGCCCACTTCGATACCGTGCGAAAGGGCATGCTGGCCGCCGCCGCCCTCGATGGCACCGCTTTCACGGGCGTCCCGACAGGATGGCAACTCGGTGCCAAGACGGGCACAGCCGAGTTCGGCCAGCCCTACTCCAATGGGGAGTTCGACACTCACGGCTGGTTCATGGCGTTCGGCCCGTTCGAACGTCCCGAGGTCGCTGTGGTCGTCTACCTCGAGTACGGCGTCGGGTCGACGCACGCGGGGCCTGTGGCGAAAGAGATTCTCGAGGCCTATCAGGTACTCCGAGGCGGCCCCTCACGAGTGAGCCAGCCCGGAGGTGGGCGATGACGCTCGCCCGTCAGGCCATGCGAGCGATCGCCCCCGACCCCATCCTCATCGCGGCGGCGCTCTCACTCGTCGCGCTCGGCCTCCTCATGATCCGAGGCGCGACCGTAGGAGATGCGCCGACGGTGCTCACCAGCGCCACGCTGAGGCAGTCGCTCTACTTCGGTGTGGGCCTCCTCTCGTTCTTTGGACTCCGACGGACCGACTACCGGCTGCTGCAACGATGGTCGGTCTGGGTGTACCTCGCCGCGGCAGCCTCACTGGGGGTGGTGCTCGCGCTCGGCACGGACGCACACGGCGCACGCCGCTGGATCGACATCGGCCCGGTCACGATCCAGCCGTCCGAATTCGCGAAAGTGGCAACGGCCATCGCTCTCGCCGCCTTTGCCGCCGGACGAGACCCCTCGCGGTCTGCAGTGGCGTTCACGCTCGCGCTGACCGCACCACCTGCTGCCCTCGTCCTCGCCGAGCCAGACCTGGGAAGCACACTGGCTCTCGGAGTGTTGTGGGTCGTCGTCGTGGCCATCTGGGGCGTCTCCTGGCGCGTGCTGGGCGGGCTCGCGCTTCTGGCGCTTGCCATCCTGCCCGTCCTCTTCGTCGCAGTGCCTGACTACCAGCGGGAACGGATTGCCGTCTTCGTGGACCCCGCCCGCGATCCGCTCGGAACTGGCTTCACGAGCCGTCAGGTGGAGGTGGCACTCGGCGGCGGCGGGCTCACCGGTCGGGGCTTCGGAGGCCCCAGCGCCCTCGAGGGCCTGGCGCCGCGAACTGCCGACTTCGCCTTCGCACAGTTCGCCGAGCAAGCAGGGTTCGCCGGCTCGCTCGTCGTGCTCGGCCTCTTTGTAGTGGTCGCGTGGCGAGGGATCAGGGCGGCGACGGCCGCTCCGGACGCGTTCGGCAGACTTCTCGCCGCAGGGCTCACTGCCACGATCGTCGGTCAGGCGGCCCTGCACATCGCGGTCAACCTGCGACTCTTCCCCGCGACGGGCATCCCGCTCCCCTTCATATCGCAGGGTGGATCGGCCCTCGTCACGGTCTTCACAGCGCTCGGAATCATCGAGTCGATCGCGGCACACCGGCCGACGCTCGACCGCACCCTCTGGCGCGGCGAGCGATAGGCCGAGGCTTCGACAACGAGAAGGGCCGCCCTGAGGGCGGCCCTTCCGTATGTACGCGAGTACTCGCCTACGGCGTCGTGAGTGCCGGTGCCTCCGTGGACACCTCGCCGACGAGGCGGTTGAAGGTGACCTCGCCGTCCACGATGTCGAGCTGGATCGTGTCGCCGGGATCGTACCCGCCGCCGAGCATCGAGTCCGAGAGCTTGTCCTCGATCAGGTTCTGGATCACGCGGCGCAACGGCCGAGCTCCAAACACCGGGTCGAAGCCAGCCTCGCCAAGGTGGTCC
>SCVR01000122.1 GCA_004296805.1 Dehalococcoidia bacterium | reverse complement strand
TCATGGACGGCCTGAAGAAGGCTGGCGTGGACCTCAACCGCAAGATCCTCGCCGACCTCGCCGTCCGCGATGACGCCGCGTTCGCGCAGGTGGTCGCCCAGGCGAAGGCCGCGCTCGGCCAGTAGCCGACCTCGATGACTACCTGCGAGGCCGCCTTCGGGCGGCCTCGTTGTTTGGTCGGAACCAACCTGTCGCCGAGTGCGTTCACAATGAGGGTGTCCAATCACCCACTCGATGTATCCCCCGTGCCCGACCTTGAAGGAACCATCCGATGAATCGACGCTCACGCTGGGCTGTGGCTTCTGCCGCTGTCCTCTCGCTCTCACTTGCCGCCTGCAACTCAGACAGCGACAAGCCCGCCGCGACGGCCACGCCGACGGCAGTGCCAGCGACGGCGACCGCAACGACGACCGCCTCCGCTACGAGCAGCCCGACACCGACGGCCACCGCCGCCGCCGTCTCCCCGACCGGCTACAAGGACGCGACCTACGAGGTCGCCGGTAAGCCAGTGACCCTGAAGAACGGCCTGTCCGAGGTTGAAGCGGCCCCTGGGTCGGCTTCGAAGGTCACGACGCGGTACTTCGGCAACGAGGCGACTGCGGACTTCAACGGTGACGGCCTCATGGACATCGGCTTCGTGCTGACCCAGAGCCCCGGCGGCAGCGGGACGTTCTACTACGCGGTGGTCGCGCTCCGCACTGCCGACGGCTGGAAAGGCACGAACGCCATCCTGCTCGGCGACCGCATCGCACCGCAGTCAACGAACGTGTCCGGGACGAAGCTGGTCGTGAACTACGCGGACCGAAAGCCCGGCGAGCCAATGACGGCCCAGCCGTCGGTCGGCGTGTCGAAGACCCTGTCGATCGTGAGCGGCCGGCTGGTCGAGTAAGCCCCCGCCCTCGATTGCGGATGACGGACGCTTCTCGGGCGACCTCGACTACGCCGGGTGCCGCAGGTCGATCTCCTGTGCAGGGAACCGCCGGTCGAGGGAGTAGACCACCGTCCCTCGCCCAGCTGCGCGCGCGGCAGCCCAGACCAGTGCATCGGCAAACGAGACGCGACCCGAGGGCCGGCACAACGCGAGTGCGTCGATCACGAGGTCGGTCGGGGTCGATAGCGTCTCGACGTTGCCGCGTCGCAGCAGTCCAACGAGCCCGTCGACAACCGCTTCACGGGGGAGTCCATAGTTCGACGTGAGGACGTACGCCGCTTCCGCGATGACCACCTCGGACAGCACGAGCGACTCGGTGTCCTCCACGAACGACCGGACAGCCTCCGTGAGATCAGGACGATCGCCAATGAGATAGCGGATGAGGACCGACGTATCGACAAGAGCCATCACGGCTGCTCATCGGGATGTCGCTCCCGCCACTGCTCTCCCCACGCGGCCTCGCGAGCCTCACGCAACTCGTCGTCGGAGAGGCTGAGGCCGTCGGCTGGCTTCAGGATTCCGTACAGCGAGCGCCGGTGGCGGGGCGGCAGGAACGTGATCTCCACCTTCCCGTCCACCACCCGCTCGACCGCCATCGACCCCGGCACAATCCCGAGGCGATCGCGGATCTCCTTGCTGATGACGACCTGCCCCTTGGGGCCGACCTTTGGCACTGGTATGACTCTCCACGCAGGTACTACTTCGATGGTCAGTATAACTTCTCCCACCGAGTATTACCGAGCGTGTGTTATGTCTCCCACTCCCCCACCGGCCTCGCCCGGTTGAGGTCGATCTCCACGCCAGGCACCTCGTGCCAGCCCTCAGGCAGCACCGGGTGCGGCCATGCCGGATCGGGTCGCCAGGCGGCCCACGAGCCATCGAACGGATGGGCGCGGGCCTCGATGGCGGCGATGAGGCGTTCGGCCTCCGCGTGGAAGAGCGCCGATTCCCACTCGTACGTGAGGCCCGAGGCGACTGCCGCCGCCAGTTGCTCGACATCCTTGCGCGCCCAGCCGAGGTCGGGCGCCATGACGAGGTCGAGGCGGTTGTCGGTGGTGTCGATGCCGATCGGGGTGCGGACGTAGCGCGACTGGATGTTCACCTTGTAGCCGCGTAGGTAGCCCTCAGACGCCTGCCATTGAGGGCTCCGCGCGCCCTCGATGCCTTCGTAGTGGACCTCGACGGCGTGCTCACCGTCGTGTGGGATGACGCGAAGGACAGGTGCGCGTGGCGTGTACTTCGGCGGCAGCACGCCCTCGTTCCCCAGCATGCCGAGGGGAATCGCGGCAGCGCGGAGGTTCGCGTCTGTGAACCGTCGGTTCTCAATCGTGACGCCCGCGGGCTGGAACAGGATCAGATGCGCTTCGGAGTCCTCGACCACGATCTGCGGCCAACCCTGCGCGATGCCGTCATCGTGCCCCACGAAGCGCAGGACGATCGTGTCGCCGGAGGACCATCGAGGTACGGGCATGCTGCCCTCCTCGCCCTACGTCCGCTGCTCCGCGCCGAACTCGCGTTCGAGGCGCTTGAGGATGCGCGCCTGCTCTTTGTTCGCGTCGTCCGAGGTGAGCGTGCGGTCGGCGGCCTGGTAGCGGATGGAGAGGGCGACCGACTTCTTGCCGGCGGGCAGGCGGCCGCCCTTGAAGACGTCGAACACCGAGGCGGAGACGACCAGCGAGGACTGCTCGATGATCGCCTGGACCGCGCCCGCGGTGACGGTGTCGTCCACGACGACGGCGAGGTCCTGCGTGACGGCGGGGAAGCGGGAGAGCGACTTCGTGGCGCGACGCCGAGGGAGGTGCGGGAGCAGGCGCGCGAGGTCGATCTCGAACAGGATCACCGGCGTGTCGATGCCGAAGGCGTCGAGGGTGTCCGGGTGGACCTCGCCGAGGATGCCGAACGGCTCACCGTTCGCCTCCAGACGCGCCACGTGGCCCGGCAGCAGGCCGTACTCCTCGTGGCTGGTGTAGGTGGTGGTGACGCCGAGGTCGGCCAGGGCCGCCTCCAGCGCGCCCTTGGCGTCGAAGAAGTCGAGGCGGCGCGACGTAGCGCGGCCCCAGCGGTCGACCTCGAAGCCCGCGAGGGCGCCCGTGACCTGCTCGTGCTCCTCGGGGAGGACACGGCCAGAGTCGCGGACGGGGATGAAGGCACGAGCGGCCTCGAAGATCGCGACCTGCTCCGCGCCGGCGTTGAGGTTGCGCGCGACGGTTTCGAGGAGCGAGTGACGCAGCGTCGGGCGCATCAACTCGCGGTCGCTCGACTGCGTGTTCTTCAGCCGCAGCGGGCGGATGAGCGCGAGGTCTTCGCGCGGGATGACGCGCTCCAGCACCTCGGTGGTGGTCAGGCTGTACGAGATGATCTCCTGCAGGCCCGCGGCCACGAGGGCGTCCGAGAGCCGCGCGCGCAGGTCGAGGATGGGCGCGGGCTCCCACGCCGGGATGCCGCCCACGATCGGCGTGGCGGGCAGGCGGTCGAAGCCGGCGAGCCGCACCACCTCCTCCGCGAGGTCGTCCGGGATGCTGATGTCAGTGCGCCACCACGGGACGCGGACGACGAAGATGCCGCCCGCCGATCCGCCGTCAGATTGGATCACGTTGAAGCCGAGGGTCGTGAGGATGGTCTCGACCTCGCGCGTGGAGACGTGGAAGCCGATCACGGTGTCGAGGCGGGCGCGCGTAATGCTCACCTCGGGGGCGACGTACGGCGTCGGGTAGGCATCGACCCGGCCGGTGCGTGCCGTGCCGCCCGCCACCTCGACCAGCAGTTGCGTGGCACGCTTCGAGGCCGCCAGCGCCAGTTCCGCGGAGAGGCCGCGCTCGAACCGGCCGCTCGCCTCCGAGCGCAGGGCGAGGCGGGTGCCGGTGCGGCGGATGCTCACCGGGTCGAACCGCGCCGACTCGAGCAGGATCCGCTTCGTGCTCGCCGTGACCTCGGTCGCCTCGCCGCCCATGACGCCCGCGAGGGCGATCGGGCCGTTGGCGTCCGTGATCAGCAGCGTGTCCGGCGTCAGTGCGCGGTCGACGCCGTCGAGGGTGCGCAGGGTCTCGCCGGGCTTCGCCGTGCGGACGCCGACTTCACCGCTCACCTTGTCGAGGTCGAAAGCGTGCAGCGGCTGGCCGAGTTCGAGCATGACGTAGTTCGTCACGTCGACGACGTTGTTGATCGGGCGCATGCCCGCGGCGCGCAGGCGCGCCTGCATCCACTCCGGCGACGGCCCAACCGTCACGCCCTCGATCACCGTCGCGATGTAGCGCGCGCAGAGCGCGGGGTCATCGATGCGGACCGAGACGGCCTCGCTCGCGGCGCCGCCCGATTCGCGGTAGTCCGAGGCGGGCATCGAGACCGTGCCGCCGACGATGGCGGCGACTTCGCGCGCGACGCCGGTCATGCTCATCATGTCGGCGCGGTTCGGCCACACGTGGACATCGAGGATCACGTCGCCCAGGTAGTCGACCAGCGGCGTCCCCACCGGCGCGTCCGAGGGCAGCACGATGATGCCCTCGTGGTTCTGGGACAGGCCGAGTTCCATCTCGGAGAGCACCATCCCGGCCGATTCGACGCCGCGGATCACGCCCTTCTTCAGCACCGACGGCTTGCCCGAGTGGCCATCGATGACCTTCGCGCCCTCGCGGGCGAACGCGATGTGCTGCCCCACAGCGAGGTTCGGCGCGCCGCAGACGACCTGCTGCGGGGCGTCCCCGCCGAAGTCGACGGTCGCGAGGCGGAGCCGGTCAGCGTTCGGGTGCGGGGCGACCTCGAGGACGTGGCCCACGACGACGAGCGCGCGGTCCCACTCCCCGCCCACGCGGTGGATGCCGTCCACCTCGGCGCTCGCCATCGTCAGGCGGTGCGCGAGGTCGTCGACGTCGAGGTCGGCGGGAAGCGAGACGTAGTCGCGCAGCCACTTGAGGGAGACGAGCATCGGTCCGGCCCCTACCTAGAACTGCGCCAGGAAGCGGAGGTCGTTCGCGTGCAGGTCGCGGATGTCGGTGATGCCGAACTTCAGCATCGTGATCCGCTCGACGCCCATCCCGGCCGCGAAGCCGGTGTAGCGCTCCGGGTCGTACCCCGCCGCCGCGATGATCTCCGGGTGCACCATCCCCGCGCCCATGATCTCCAGCCACCCCGCGCCGCGACAGACGGGGCACGCGGGGT
>SCVR01000121.1 GCA_004296805.1 Dehalococcoidia bacterium | reverse complement strand
CTGGGTACGAACGGTCTATCACGGTCTGCCGGCCAGCCTGCTGCGGCCGCGTGCGGTGAAGCCGAGCTATCTGGCCTTCCTCGGTCGCATCGCGCCGGAGAAGGCGGTCGACCAGGCGATCCGCATTGCCGTGGGCTGCAAGTTGCCGCTCAAGATCGCGGCCAAGGTCGATCGTGTGGATCGCGACTACTTCGAGCGGGACATCCGGCCGATGCTCGACCTGCCGGGCGTCGAGTACATCGGCGAGATCGGCGACGCCGAGAAGTCCGCATTCCTGAGCGGTGCGCTCGCCCTCCTCATGCCGATCGACTGGCCCGAGCCGTTCGGCCTGGTGATGATCGAGGCCATGGCTTGCGGCACACCGGTGATCGCCTACCGCAGCGGGTCGGTCCCCGAGGTGGTCGAGCACGGATTGACCGGGCTGATCGTCGAGAACGAGGCCGCGGCCGTCGAAGCGATCAGTACGCAGCTGCCGCGTTTGTCGCGCCAGACGATCCGGGCACGCTTCGAGGAACGCTTCACGGCGCGGCGAATGGCCGGCGAGTATCTCGAGATCTATCGCGAGCTGATGGCGGCCGGGCGGCGGCCGCCGCGGGCGATCAATGGCAGCGCAAGACCCGTCGCCCCGGGCAGCCGTCATCAAACTGGAATGGATGGTGGGCTATATGTAGCGGATTGAGTCGATCCGGGGTCCTTGGATTGGTCTATTCGCGGGTTGAGAGCCATGTCCGCCTGAAACAGGCGGTCCGCCGTCATCGCGTACTTTCCCGCGAAGGCCTTCTGGAGCGCTTGTTCGAGCGGCTGTTCCGCGGCCTGGTCTATACCCAGATCTGGGAAGACCCCGAAATCGACCTTGAAGCGCTGGCGCTTGGTCCGGACTGCCACGTCGTGGCGATTGCCTCGGGCGGCTGCAACGTCCTCTCCTATCTGACGGCCGATCCGGCAGAGATCACCGCGGTCGATCTCAGCCTTGCTCACGTGGCGCTCAACCGCCTGAAACTGGTGGCCGCCTCCCGTCTGCCGTCATGGGAAGCGTTCTACCGCTTCTTCGGAGCCGCCGACGACGAGGCCAATATCGAGGCCTACGATCGTCTGATCGCGCCGCATCTCGATCCGCAGAGCCGTGCCTACTGGCAGGGCCGCAGCCTGCACCAGGGCGGTCGGCGACGCATCTCGATGTTCGCCCGCAACGCCTATCGCCATGGCGTGCTCGGCCGCTTCATCGGGGTCGGTCACGTTGCGGCGCGCTTGTACGGGGTCGACCTGCGCCAGCTGCTGAGTGCCCGCTCGATCGAGGAGCAACGGCACTTCTTCGAGACCATGCTGGCGCCTTTGTTCGACAAGCCGGCCGTGCGCTGGGCCACTGCCAACCGTCTCTCGCTCTACGGTCTCGGCATACCACCCGCCCAGTACGAGGCGCTGGCTGGCGACAGCGACATGCGCCATGTCCTGCGTTCCCGCCTGGAGCGGCTGGCCTGCGGCTTCAGCCTCGAGGACAACTACTTTGCCTGGCAGGCCTTCGGCCGCTCCTATGCCGACGACGCCAGCGGCCCCTTGCCGCCC
>SCVR01000120.1 GCA_004296805.1 Dehalococcoidia bacterium | reverse complement strand
GTTCCACGCCGTTACGGAAGTGTCCGCTCGCGACGAACAGGCCCGCCCCATCGACGTTGCCGATGGCGGGCAGGTGGTCGCGTAGCGCCGGGCGGAAGCCCACGCCACACTCAGCGAGTTCCAATTCCGCGATCCCCGGCAGCGCTCGCCGCGCTTCGCGCAACAGGTCGTACACCGCGCCGGCTGTCGAGCGGTCGTCGAACCCCTGGTCCTCCATCGACGCGCTGACCACCAGCTCGCCGTCCGCGCGCGGCACGATGTAGACGTCCGGCGTGCGGATGATGTGCCGCACCAGGCGCTCGCCACGAAGTCGCAGAATTTGACCCTTCACGGGACGTAGCGGCAGCGGCAAGAGCGGCAGGCCGGCGACCGGGGACGCGATCTGTCGCGACCACGCCCCTGCGGCGAGGACGACCTGCGCCGCGCGGAATGTCGCGATGGCGCCCGCGCATTCCGTGGCCACCGCGTACCCCTCGCCGTCCGCGCCAGAAGCGACCGTGGTCACATGCGTGCCTTCGAGGATCGCGGCGCCCCTGCGTTCCAGCGCGATCGGCAGTGCGCGCAGTAGGCGGCGCGGATTGACCTGCGCGTCGGGCATCCGCAGCGCGCCCGCGATCCCTGGCGCAAGGTACGGCTCCTCCTCGCGCGCCTGCCGCCCGGTGAGGCGTTCGGCGGCAAGGCCGCGCTCCACCTGGAACGAGTGCAGGTGCTCGATCAGCGCGAGATGGTCGCGGTGGAGCGCGACGAGCAGCGTGCCCGTCGCGTCGTAGCCCGTCTCGACGCCGCTCTCGCGTTCCAGCGCTGCGGTCCACGCGGGGTACGCCTCATGGCTGGCGAGCGCGAGGTGCGTCAGGCACGGGTCGGTGAGGTCGACCTCGGAGGAAGGCGCAAGCATGCCTGCCGCGACGCCCGCCGCCGCCCGCTCGCCGATCCGCTTGCCCTCGATCACCGTGACGCGCCGCCCGCGCTGCGCGAGCGCGTGCGCGACGGCGAGGCCGACGATCCCGCCGCCGACCACTGCAACATCGACAGTCCGTGCGGCGTCCGTCATGCGCGGCGCTCCGTGCTTCGGCTGGCGAGCGCGGCGTCGAGGGCGGCGCGGCAGCGCGCGGTCGCCTCGGCCGGATCGTCCGCGGAGACGACCGCGGAGAGCACCGCCACGCCATACGCGCCCGCCGCGATCACCTCGGGGATACGCCCTGCCGTGATGCTGCCGATCGCGACGATGGGGACAGGTGAGTCGCGACAGATGCGCGCGAGCGTATCGAGCCCCATGTCTGGCGCGGGGTTTGCCTTTGAACGCGTCCCGTAGATGGGCCCGACCCCGAGGTAATCAGCGCCGGTGCTCCAGACCGCGCGGGCCTCCTCATAGGAGTTCGCCGTGCCGCCAATCACCGCACCGGCCCCGAGGATTGCGCGCGCCGTCGGTACGTCGAGGTCGTTGCGGCCGAGGTGGACGGCAGGCGCGCCCACAGCGCACGCCACGTCCACACGGTCGTCGACGACCAACTGGGCATGCATACCGGTGCAGACGCCGAGGATGTCGGACGCGACGGCCATCAACTTGCGTGTGCTGAGCGCCCGTTTTTCCCGGTACTGCACCGCATCCGCGCCACCCTGCACGACGAGCCGCGCGATCTCGACGTGCGTGAGCCGTGTCTGCAGCATTTCATCAGTAATGACCTGCAGGCGCGGAATGCGCTTCGCCTGTCCCGCGCCCGTCGGGATCGTCATGGCGCGTCCTCCCATGCCACCCGCGCTGCAGCGAGGTGGTCCGCCATGAATGCACCCGTGCCGACTCGTACCGCCGTGCCGATCACCGCCTCGACATAGCCCTTGGCTGCGCGGATTGCGTCTTCGAGAGAGCACCCATGGGCGAGATGTGTCGTAATCGCCGAGGCGTAGGTGCAGCCGGTGCCGTGCACCTCGCGGCCGCGGATATGGCTGCCGCCAAACACCAGTACGCCGGCGGTGGTGACCAGCACATCGGTCGCCGGCGCGGCAGCGAGGTGTCCGCCCTTCACCAGCACGGCACGCGCGCCTAGCGCCAGGATGCGGCGGCCCGCCTCCTCGGCATCGCCGGGCGTGTGCACCTCGATACCGGAAAGCGCCTCGGCCTCGGGCACGTTGGGCGTGACGAGGGTGGCAAGCGGCAGTAGCCGAGCGCAAAGCGCCTCGATGCCTGTCTGGTCCAACAACGCCAGGCCGGACGAGGCACATATCACAGGATCCACGACCAGGATGGGCGGGGGTGCGTCGCGGAATTGACGCGCGAGGGCCTCGACGGTCACACGGCTGGCGAGCATGCCGGTCTTCACGGCGGCTGGTGGGGCATCGGCGTAGGCGGCAGCGACCTGCGCCGCGACGAGGGCAGGGTCGAGCGGGGAGGAGACCGCCACACCGCGCGAGTGCTGCGCCGTTACCGCGGTGACCGCGGTGACGGGGTGACCGCCGTTCGCGGCGATTGACTGTAGGTCGGCTTGGATGCCCGCGCCGCAACTGCTGTCCGAGCCGCCGATCGCGAGCACGCGTGGCAGCGCCCAGCCTGATCGCTCACGGGACTGCGACACGAGGGCACTCATACAGGGAGGCGGGGCCGCCATGCACATTCCTCCGCCGGTATTACCCGGATCAGGTACGCGGGTGTCATCTCAGG
>SCVR01000021.1 GCA_004296805.1 Dehalococcoidia bacterium | reverse complement strand
TCGTTGCCGGCCTCCTCGTCGCGCTGGTTCGGGCGTGGCCCGGTGCGCGTCGAGGTCTGGTGTTGACGGCGGCCGCAGTCGGGGGTGCTGCCCTGATCTGGGGGGTAGAGCGTTCGCTACTGCAGGCGGGCGACGCCGGAGGCGACTCGCACGTGCTCGTCCAGATCCTCCTGTTCTTCACGAAGGCCGGCGCGTTCGTGTTCGGCAGCGGCCTCGCGATCATCCCGTTTCTCCGCGAGGGTGTCGTCAACGATCTCCACTGGCTGAACGAGCAACAGTTCCTCGATGCCGTCGCAGTCGCCCTCGTCACGCCGGGCCCGGTAGTGATCACGGTGGCGTTCATCGGCTATCTCGTAGCGGGCATCGCGGGGGCCTCGTTGGCGGCCGTCGGCATCTTCCTGCCGGTCTACTTCTTCACGATCCTGCCCGCGCCCTGGTTCAAGCGGCATCGCGACAACCGTCAGCTGAGGGCATTCGTCTCGGGCGCAACCGCGGCCGCGAGTGGCGCCATCGGCGGCGCGGTCGTCGTGCTTGCGCGAGGCGCGATCATCGATGTGCCCACGGCCGTCATTGGGATGGTCGGCCTTGGCCTGCTCTGGCGGTTCAAAGTGCGAGAGCCGTATCTCGTGGCGGGGGCGGGCGTGGCCGGACTGATCCTGTGGCCGCTCTTCGGCAACTAGGCCCGAGGCTTCACCGCCCGCGTCGCGAAGTACCCCGGCATGTACTGGCGCGTGACGCCTGAGTGGTGCGGTGCCTCCACAAACCCAACGAGGTGGAACCCGGCCGCCATCTGGCCGCCGATCTGATCGGTCATCGTGTGGCTGTATTCCAGGGCGCCGTGCGGGCCATTGAGGCGCACCCGCTCCTCGTCACTCAGGTGAGTCAGGTCGGAATACGGCAACGCGTGGCGCACCACGAGTTCGCCGCGGTTGTCCTCGGAGTCGCGGTCGAAGACGTACAGGTCCGGGTTCAGGAACCCTGCGAGCAACGATCCGCCCGGACGGAGCACGCGGAAGCACTCGCGCCAGACCGGCTCGAGGTCGGGGCAGAACAGGTTCGAAACCGGGTGGAACACAAGGTCGAACGACCCGTCCGCGAACGCACTTAGGTCGCGCATGTCGCCGAGGACGGTCGCGAGGTCGAGGCCATCCCGCTCCGCCACCTCGCGGTCGCGGGCCAACTGCCTCGGCGAGTTGTCGAACACGGTCACCCGCGCTCCCGCCGCCGCGAGCACCGGCGCCTGCTGTCCGCCACCCGATGCCAGCGCGAGGATGTCGACGCCGACGAGCGACTCGGGAAACCAGTGGCGCGGCTGCGGCTCGTGTCCGATCAGCACCACCGACCAGTCACCCGCCCGCGCCCGCGCGATCACCTCGGATGACACAGGGACCGTCCACTGGTCCCCCCGTTCGACGAGGCGGTCCCACGCGTCGCGATTGTGTCGGACAGGATCGAGGTCGGGCATGCGTCGGAGGGTAACCGACAGACCCTACCCCAGCAGGTCGAGGCCCAGTGCGAGCGCGCGGCGTTCGAGGTCGGTCGAGAGGGCACGTGCCGCCTCGTGAGCGGGGAGCGCATCGATGCCGGCGAGGGCGCCGTCGGGTGCAGGCTCGCCGCTCACCTCGACCGCGGCGACGCGGAGGAAGCCCGTGGTGTCGCTGCCCTTCACCTGGTGCCGCATCCGTACCGGCAGCCGCTCCGCATGCAGTCGAGGTGTGTGCGCTATGACCGAGAAGCGCGCACGCAGCACCCGCGCGATGCCGTCCTCGAACCCCTCGTCGGGATGCGGTGTATCGAGGGAGAGCAGCATCGGCTGGGGGGCGTCCGGCCACCGCGCGAGCAGGATCGCACCGTCCTCGACGCGCCGCACCACCAGCAGGATGCGTTCCGGGTCAGCGTCGCCCTGCGTCGCGCGACGCACAAGGGCGCCGGGGTCAGCCTCGATGTTGGCGTGACCCCATCCGGTCATGGCTCGAACACCACGGCGTCTTCGAGGGCCGTCGCGTCCACCTGCCCCACCGCGGCGACGTGCAGGTTGCTTCCGCGCATGACGCGGATCGCCACACGCTCGACTTCCTCGATGCTCACCGCCGCCGAGCGCGCGAGCGTCTCCTCAGGTGTCCGGAGCGGCAGGCCGAGGATCATCTGCGATCCATAGAGTGCGGACACGGAGCGCGAGTCTTCGAGGCGCAACTGCGTGCGCGAGCGCGTTACCGCCTTCGCGCGCGACAGTTCATCGGCACTCACCGGCACGCAGGCGCGTGCCAGTTCCTTCGCGATCTCTCGTGCCGCCTCGACGGCGCGCTCCGGGTCGACGCCGGCGTATACGCCGAACATCCCGCAGTCGCGCAGCGTCGCCATGTACGAGTGGATGTCGTAGCAGAGCGCGAGTTCCTCGCGCAGCCGCGCGAACAACCTCGACGACATCCCCTCACCGAGGATCACCGAGAGCAGGTCGAGGGCGTACCGGTCGTCGTCGTTCGAAGCCACGCCGTACAGTCCGAGGCTCAGGTGGACCTGCTCGGTGTCCTTGTCGTGCAGAGTGATCAACGGGTGCGTGGTGTCCAGACGGTTCGGCACCATCGGGAACGGATCGCCTCGGCGCCAGTCCTCGAACGCCTTCCCCACCATGTCGCGCACTTCCGAGGGGTCGACTGCACCTGCGATCGAGACCACAGTCGAGTTCGGCACGTACTGGCGGCGGTAGTACTCGCGGATCGCGGCGGCGCTGAGGCCCTCAACCGACTCCTCCGTGCCTGCGATGTCACGCCCGTGTGGCTGCCCCGGCCACAGCGTCTCGTCGATCAACACGCCTACCTGCTCGGGCGGCGAGTCCTCGACGGCTGCCAACTCCTCGAGGATGACGTCACGCTCGCGTTCGATCTCGTGCTCCGGCAGCACCGAGTTGCGCACCATGTCACTGAGGATGTCGACGGCGCCGCCGAGGTACTCCGGCGTGACCTTCGCGTAGTAGACCGTCGACTCGCGGTTGGTCGCCGCATTGATGTTGCCGCCGATCCGGTCGATCTCCATCGAGATGTCGAGCGGCTTCGGCCGGCGCTCTGTCCCCTTGAACAACAGGTGCTCAAGAAAGTGCGACAGCCCGCCCTCGGACGGCGTCGCCTCATACCGCGACCCCGCCGCCACATAGATCGAGGCGGACGCAGAGCGCGCGTACGGCATGGGCGTCACAAGCAGCCGCAACCCGTTCGCGAACGTGGTGAGCTGCGGTGACGCGAGGGGCATCAGTTCGAGCACAGGATCCCGTTTCCGGCGGTGTGGGAGGCCTCGGCCATCCTACCGGGCGAGGGGTGACGGTCAAACGTCAGGTTCGAACGGTATCGTTTTGTGGCGGTCCCACCGCTGACGAAGGAGCTGGAATGGCGACACGAAAACGACTGACGCGCGACATCGAAGCCGACTACCCGCCCGCGAAGTTCGCCGAGAAACTCCGCCGCCTCGCTGACTGCATCGAGGCCGGCAAGCCGTTCCGCATCCAGGTCGCTGGCGAGCGCATCGCTGTCCCCCTCGGCGCGACGATCTCTATCGAGCACGAGCGAATCGGCGACGAAGAGGAACTGGAGTTCCAGCTGCGCTGGCCCCACAAGTAGCTCGCCAATTGGACGGGAGTTTCAGAGGAGTACCAGATGGACTGGAATAAGTGGCTTCGCCAGATGCACCGCTGGGTGTCGATGGCCTTCACGGCGACCGTCATCGGCTGTTTCGTGGTCCTGGGACTGGGACGGCAGGAGTCTGCCGCCTGGGTGTTCTACCTGCCGCTGCCCCCGCTCTTCGCGCTCCTGTTCACCGGTCTGTACCTGTTTGTACTGCCGTATGGCTCCAAGTGGCGCAGCGCGCGCCGTTGACTCGCCTGCCTACATCTCCCATAGCACGTCGCCCTTGAGGTCGGCCGGGTGCGACTTCGAGGCGAACACGGCGTACTCCGCCTTCGACTCGCCGATCGTCGTGCTGGGGCCGTGGCCGGGGAGGACGAGCGTCTCCGGCGGCAGGACGTACAGGCGCGAGGTGATCGAGGCGATCTCCTGCTGCAGGTTCTCCGGCGAGCCGGTGCGGCCAGGGCCGCCCGGGAACAGCGTGTCGCCGGTGATCAGCGCTCCGCCCACGAGGAAGCAGGTCGACCCGGGCGTGTGGCCGGGCGTCAGGATCGCGCGCACCGTCGCGCCACCAACGGTGAACGTCGCGCCGTCGGCGAGGGGTTGGATGTTGCGGGTGGCGTCGAGGTTCGTCTCGGTCGCTCCCGCGAAGACGGGCGCGGGCGTGTGGGCGCGCACGATGTCGAAGCCGAGCCAGTGGTCGAAGTGGTGGTGCGTCACCACGATCCGCTCGACCGGTGTGCTGCCCAATGCTTCGACGATCGCATCGGCGCCCTCGGGGACATCGATGACCGTCACCGCACCACCCGAGGCGGGTCGCAGGATGTAGGTGTTGTTCGCGAACCGTCCGAGCGCCGGCACCATCTCGATGCTGACCGTCGCGTCCTGGTAGACCACCTTCGTCGTCGCCATCCCCGCACCTCCTCCTAGACCGGCCGCTGCCCGAGGCCCGCGCGACGTCCGTCCGTCCACGCCAGTCCCTCGTCCGCGAGCCTTCTGAGGAGCATACGCACCCGCGCTCGCTCCTCAGCGGTCGTGGCGCCCGCACGCTTCGCGAGGGCAGCGAGGGTCACCGGAGCGCCACTGGTGTCGCCCGCCGCATCACGGAGCACCTGCATCACCCGACCGCGCGCTTGCCGCTCCGAACCCTCGAATGCCGCCTGGGCGCGCACGGGCTCCGCCACCTCGCCCGCTGCGAACCGCGGCCGCGCGGCACACATCGAGGCGACAACGCACTCCTCGCACCTCGGGCGGGGCGTGCAGACGCGTGCGCCGTAGTCCATCAGCGCCGGGTTCCACCGCGCGCCCTCGCCCGTGGGGAACAACGATGTGGTTGCAGCCTCGATCTCCGATCGTGGCGTGTCGCGCGCCGGCTGCAGGTCGCCGAAGACCACGCGCCCTACCACCCGCACAATGTTCGTGTCGACGGCGGGCGAGTCCTCGTCGAAGCCGAAGGTGCGCACGATCGCCGCCGTGAACGGCCCGACCCCCGGCAGCGCCAGCAGTGCCTCGGGCTCCCGGGGCAGCGCGCCCCCGTGTTGCTCGGCGCAACGTCGGGCGGTCTCGTGCAGCGCGACTGCGCGACGCGGGTAACCGGCGCGGCCCCACGTTTGCAGTACCGAGGCGCGCTCCGCCCGTGCGAGGTCGGCAAGCGTGGGGAACGTCTCCATCCACCGCCCATAGACCTCGAGGACGCGCGACATCTGCGTCTGCTGCGCGCAGACCGCCGCGACCAGCGCTGCATACGGATCGCGGGCCGAACGCCACGGGAACGGCTGCGCGTGCGCGTCGTACCACTTGAGGAGCCGCCGCTGTACCGCACGACGTCGGGCGGCCGGGAGCGCGTGCGGGCGTGCGGCGCGGAGCGGTGTTGAGGTCGGATGGGGCATCGTCTGGTGAGGGTACCCGTCGGGTACGGCGGTGTACCATGCGCCGCCGAGGGGTGGTGTGCCATGGTCGCAGTGAAGAAGCCAGCCGCGAAGAAGTCTGCTGCGAAGAAGGCACCCGCACGCAAACCCGCAGCCAAGAAGCCGGCTGCGAAGAAGCCCGCGGCGAAGAAGCCAGTCGCGAAGAAGGCGCCCGCGCGCAAACCTACGGCCAAGAAGGCGGCCGCGAAGAAGCCTGTCGTGAAGAAGGCGCCGGCGCGGAAGCCAGCGAGCAAGAAGCCCGGGGCGAAGAAACCTCCTGCGAAGAAGCCCGCCCCGAAGGTCGTCGTGAAGAAGGTGGCCACGAAGGCGGCCGCCAGGCCTGCACCCGCGAGGAAGCCCGTGAACCAGAAGGCCGCCGCCAAGGAGACCGTCGAGTCGCGCGTCAACGTGGTGAACGATCACCTCACGCAGCACATCGTCGTCGTGAAGCAGTTCACCCGGACCTTTCCCACCTCGAACGTCTGGGTGCTGAAGGACGGCCGCGAGGCCGCCCTCCTCGATGCGGGCTACGGCGACAAACAGTCCATCGGCGAGCGCTCGAAGTTCTTCACCAGCGAGATGGGCCACCTCAACTTCAAGACGATCGCGATGACGCACCACCACTACGACCACTCCTCCGGTGCGCGCCAACTCCGCGAACTCCTGAAGGCCGAGACCGCCATCAACCCGGTGGACGAGGTGCTGCTCCACACGCCCCCCACGCCCAACCAGGGCAACGAGGACTTGCCCGACGAGGAGGACCTCGCCGAGCGTGTCGCGGCGTGGCGCGCCGAAGCCCTCGCTACGCCGATCGACCGCCCGCTCTCCGACGGCGAGACTTTCAAGGTCGGTGGCCTCACGGTGAAGGCGGTGCATACGCCCGGGCACACGGCTGGCCACAACTGCTACTGGGTGGAAGACCTGCGCATCCTTTTCACCGGCGACAACATCCTCGGCGTCGGCACGAGCGCCATCGGCCCGCCGCCCGCGGGGGACATGCAGCAGTACCTGGACTCGTTGCTCCGGATGCGCGAACTGCAGGCCTCGTTGTTTGCCCCGGGCCACGGCCCCACCGTGACCGCGACCGACGCGAAGGTGCAGGAACTGCTCGACCACCGCGCGACGCGCGACCGCCAGATCATCGATCTCATCGACCGCGGCTACACGACGGACCTTCAGATCCGCCGCGCTCTCTACCCGGAGATTCAGAAGGGCCTGCGTCGCGCGGCCGGCGGTCAGATCCGATCGCACCTGGCGAAGATGGTGGGCCAGGGCATCGCGAAGGTGACTCCCGAGGACGACGGCAAGATCTGGCGCGTCGCCCTCACGAAGTAGGACGGCGCACGGGCCAGAATGTCCCACGTCTCGTGCATGTATGGGATGGCGATTGCCCGACCGACGCCTCCACTCAAATCTGGCAATCGCACACGCCGGCCGGACGGATGCGGTAGCGTGACAGGTAGCCCGAGCGGTTTCGGGCGACCCGGTGTGAGGATGTGGCCGTGCTTTCGATGAATCTGATGCCCCGCCGCCTGTGGCTGCAAGTGGCTGTCGTCGCCCTCTTCGGCGTGTTCGCCCTGCTCCACCCGACACCCGCGAGTGC
>SCVR01000002.1 GCA_004296805.1 Dehalococcoidia bacterium | reverse complement strand
GTCGCCGCAGGGTCCGCTCGATGAGTGGTGAAGGCACCACTGCGGCATCGGATATGGCGGCCGGCTGAGGGACGACGGGCTCGATGAGGACGAGTGCGGACACCTGTTCGGGAAGGCGCGCAGCGACTTGGATAGCCGTTGCGCCTCCCACCGAATGACCGCAGAGGATCAACCGATCCCAGCCCTCCATCAGGACGAGCGCGACGACATCATCAACGAAGTGGGACCAGCGGTACGGTTCCGGTGGCTTCGATGACGAACCGTGGCCCCGGAGATCGAGCAGAGTGGGGGTCGCGCGAGACGCGAGACGTGTGGCATGTGGACGCCAGCATCCTCGTGAGAAGCCCGTCGCGTGCAAGAAGAGGATGCGCGGGCCGGCGGTTGGCCACTCCTCGAACGCGATGTTTACTCCCGGGCTGACCGTGACGGTTCGAAAAACCGGGGCGGGGCCGGTCACGTCGTCTGGCATAGCGTCGCCTCAGGGATGGAACTCACCGCTGTCCTGAAGATCCTCAGCGGCATGGGCGAATTCGCGCAGAGCGGCGACTAACCGAGTCACGCTTGCTTCGCCCATCTGCTCGAAGATGCGATCGAGATAGGCACGGCTCGCCACCTCGATCGCCCTCACCACCGTGCGGCCTTCTTCCGCGAGGAATACGCGCACCACGCGCCCGTCGTTCGGGTCAGGCCGTCGCTCGATCAAGCGGTGACGGACGAGCCGATCGGTCAACCCGGTCATCGTCGCGGGTTTCACTCGCATCGTCGTCGCGAGTTCACCCGCGGCCTGACCATCCCGATCGAGCAGCAAAAACATCACACGCAGTTGGGGCATCGTCAGGCCACGGGAATCCCAGAATTGGAGTCGGATCGGGTCGGCCACGTTCAGCGCACGGGCGTATGCCCGGACGGCGCGGTCGGCCAGCGCTTGTTCGACCACGGACCGCCCCCCTCCCATGGTATTTTCGATAAGCCTAATGAACTGGACAAGAGACGTCCAGTCCCAATCCGGATCAGCACGGGAAACGGAGTCAACCTTGGCGGAAGCCATCGCGCCGGGTGTCTGGTGGCTGCATCGCACCCGCGGCTCCAACGTGTTCCTCGCCGAGACCGCTAGCCACGGGCTGATCCTATTTGACACCGGGTTCTCGTCGAGCCTCCCCGGAATTCTGGAAGAAGTGGAAGCGTTGCGGCCTGGTGCGCGCATTACCCACCTGTTCTTGACCCACCATCACGCCGACCACGCGGGGGCCGCGGCGGTACTTCGAGGGCACTACGGCGCGCTCGTGGTCGCTGGCGCCGCGGACTGTCGCCAGGATGATCACGGGGGGGTTCTACTCCGTACGCAGATCGGCACGTCGCACCGGCGGCGGCGGATCCTCCGCCGGTTTCTCGCAAGGGGTAGGCCAACGGCCGAGGTAGTCGTTGATCGACCGCTTTCGGGAGAGGTCGAAA
>SCVR01000119.1 GCA_004296805.1 Dehalococcoidia bacterium | reverse complement strand
TCCCAGTACGGCGCACCGATCACATCGAGGATCACGTCCACGCCTCGGCCGTTCGTGCGCTCCTTGATCACCTCGGCGAAGTCCTGCGAGTGGTACTCGATCCCGACATCGAGGCCGAGCGCCGCCGCCTTCTCCAGCTTCTCCTGCGAACCCGCCGTGCCGAAGACGCGGCAGCCCTGCGCGGACGCCAGCTGGATCCCGGCCGTGCCCACGCCCGATCCCGCCGCATGCAAGAGGACGGACTCGCCCATCTTCAAGTCACACTGGAGGAACAGCGCGTCGTAAGCCGTGAGGAAGACCTCGGGGATGCTCGCGGCCTGCTCGAACGTCAGGTTCGGCGGCACCGGCATCAACATCCGCTCGTGCACCGCAATTCTCGAGGCGTACCCCATACCCCCGAGGAGTGCCATGACGCGGTCGCCGGGCTTCCACCCCACGACCCGCTCGCCGACCTCGGCGATCACCCCCGCCATCTCCAGGCCGGGGATGTCGTTCCGAGTCCCCGGAGGGCCGTTGTACCGGCCGCGACGCTGCAGCAGGTCAGCGCGGTTCAGCGCGCTCGCCTTCACGGCAACGAGAACCTCCTCCGGCCCGATCACTGGGTCCGGCACCTCCAGGATGTCGAACGCGTCCACCTGCTCCGGCCGCACCACCACTGCTGCGCGCATCGTGTGCCTCTTTCCTCGTCCGAGGATGCTAACGGGAGGGCGCGCCTGAAGCGCTAGCCGCGCGTGCGCTCCGCGACGCACGCCACCACGAACGCCTCGAACAGCGCCGTCGAAGCTGCATGGAACGCCGGATTCGCCAACATCTCAGCCCGCTCCGGGTGCCACTGCACGCCCAGTGCGAACGGATGCCCGGGCGCCTCGATCGCTTCGAGGACGGTCAGCCCGGCCGTTTCGGTGCGCCCCGACTCCACGAGGCCCGGCGCGAGCCGTTCCGGCGTCACCGCCTGGTGGTGACGTGAGTTCACGCGCAGTGGGCCATCGCCTGCGATCCGTGCCAGCAACGAACCGGGCGTCACGATGACGTCGTGCCAGCCTGACTCGTCCGAGCCTTGGGGCCCATGGTGGGGCTCGCGCTCCTCGATGTGCTGGAGCAGCGAGCCACCACACGCCACGTTCATCACCTGTGCGCCTCGGCAAATCGCGAGCAGCGGACGGCGTTCGTTGAGCGCGAGTCGGGTCAGTGCGATCTCCGCGACGTCGCGTGCCGGGATGGTGCGTTCGAGGTGTGGGTGCGGCCGTTCTCCGTACTGGGCGGGGTCAACGTCCACGCCACCGATC
The DNA here is from genome assembly GCA_004296805.1 of Dehalococcoidia bacterium. Classification (GTDB taxonomy): domain Bacteria; phylum Chloroflexota; class Dehalococcoidia; order UBA2979; family UBA2979; genus SURF-43. Next base: position 2,997 of record SCVR01000119.1, on the reverse strand, counting down.
GTGACGAGGCCGTCGTGCGGCGGTACGTCATCGGGTGAGTAGCGGCCATAGAAGATCGGGATCGCCTCGCCGCCGGCCGCCTCGACCGCGCGCCCGAAGGCTGCCGAGTAGTCGTCCCATCGACCCTCGACGACATCCTTCGCGACCGTGACGAGGATCCGTGGCCGTGCTGCTTGCGTGCTCATCCAGACATCCTAGCGACGCGCGATGGTCAGGCCGCCGAGAAGTCGTCGTTGTAGATGACCTCAATGACGCGCACTTCCTTGTACGCGCTCAGGCTGCCCCCATGCCCGGCTCGGTAACTCCCGGAGGTGGGTGCCACGTCGCCGTAGTCGCGGCCGACCGCCACGGTGAGGTACGTCATGTCGGTGAGCCGCCCGTGCGTCGGGTCCAGTGCCCAGCCGTGCGTCTTCCCCGAGCCATCCGAAGCGGGCACGAGCACCTCCACCCACGCGTGCGTCCCCCCGACGCCGAGCAAGTGTCCGGACACGTACAGCGCCGGGAGGCCCAACTGGCGGCAGATCGCGATCATCAGATGCGCATAGTCCTGGCACACGCCTTGTTTCGAGGCGAGCACGTCTGCCGCCGTGGTGTGGATGCCGGTCACGTCGGAGACGTATCGCATCTCCTCGAAGACCCACCGGTTGATCTGCTGGGCCAGTTCGAGACCCTGCGCACCGCTGGCCGCAAGCGTCGCCGCCACCTGTTCGATGTCGGCGTTGGGCTTCGTCCGCACCGTCGGCGTCAGGAACCGAAGGTCTTGCGCCCACTCCGCCGGGAGCACTCTGGGTTCGGGCAGCGCCGTGCGGTCGATCGTGACCCACGCCTCGAAGGAGATTGCATGTTCGACCAGCGGGATGCGGACATCGATCACCGTGTTCGCAAGCGAGTCGAAGGTCGTGATCACCTCGCCTGGCTCGGAGACCTCCAGGCTGTAGATCGTCCGGTTCTGGTCACCAAAGACCGCCGGCGGGATCACCATCAACTGATGTCGCAGGTCTCGGATGCTCGCCGGGTACTCGTACTGGAACCGCTGGTGGACCAGATACCGCGCCTGGCGCACCCGCGGCCAGTCCACCTCCGCGGGGTTGATCGCTTCGGGGTGCGCGGATGGATGCAGCACATGTTCCATTAGCGCTGGGTCGGTTCGGCAGTGGACTCGTCGATCTCGTCCGTCCACACCTTGAAACTCGTGAGCGTCGCCCGCCCGAACGAGTGGCTGAGCGACACGTCCGCGGCGTCGCGTCCGCGGGCAATCAACACGCGCCCGACACGCGGCACGTTGTTCCGCGGGTCGAACGTGTACCACCGGTCGTCGAGGTACGCCTCGAACCACGCGGCGAAGTCGCCCGGGCTCCACGGCAACTCGGTCCCCATGTCGCCCAGGTAGCCAGTGCAGTAGCGCGCAGGGATGTTCATCGCCCGGCACAGCGCGACCGCCAGATGCGTGTAGTCGCGGCACACGCCGGTCCGCTCGTTGTAGGCTTCCCACGCCGTCCGGGTCGCGCGCGCATGCTCGTACCCGAACGTGATCCGCTCGTGCACGAAGTCGCAGATCGCCTGGACGCGTGGCCACCCCTCGGGCGTCTGGCCGAACAGGTCCCACGCCACCTGCGACAGCAGGTCGGTCTCGCAGTAGCGGCTGCCGAGGAGGAACTGCAGCGTCTCCGGGGGCAGGTCTTCCACCCTCGACTGCCGCGCGTCAGGCACCACCAGGTCGGTCTGGTCGGAGTCGCGCACCACCGCTTCGGTGGACACCTTGATCACGCCCGCTGGGGCGACAATCCGGGTGCACCAGTTGCCGAAGGCGTCGCGGAAGGTATCCAGCGGGACGGCGGGGGCGGTGACCAGATGGTCGGGCACAACAATGTCCGCGGCCCGGCTGTAGTGGACGTTCAGCAGCAGCACCATCGGTGTGGGCTGCGGGCAGTCATAGATGAATTCGTAGCCGACCCGAAGTAGCAATGTACCGACTTCCCTCACGACTGAGAGTCACGGTCCACGGTGATGGAAGGTGATCTGGGCTACACCAGTCTCTCACACCTTGCTGTGCAGCCGGTGTGCAAGTCTGAGGACAGGCGCAAACACCAGCTCCAAAGCCTCGCCTACCGCTTCCGCGGCCCCCCGCGAGGACGTCGCTGCTGCCGTCGCCGCGCGACGTGGCTCGGGCGCTCCGTGCGCGCCTCCGTCGTCGGCGCGCCGCGCTCGGGCGCAGGCTTCGGCTTCGGCCCGTACCGTCCGAGGATCGCCCGCGTCATCCGATCGCTCACGCGCATCGTCAGGCCGAGGACGCTGAACGCGACGAGGCCGGTGAGCCACAGCTCGCGCTGCGAGATGCCGGGCTCGCGTGAGGAGATGTAGGTGATCACCACCGCGCCCGCGAGCGCGAAGGTAAGGGTGGTCCACCAGGACTGAGGCTTGTTCTGTCGCATGCCCAGCATCCTACGGGAGAGACACCGCGAGGCCTACCCCGCCAGCCGCTCCCCCAGCCATGCCGACAGCCGCTCGATGAACGCGTCTCGTGCCGCCGGATCGTCCACGAACGCCGTGATCAGCGCTTCCTTCACCGCCTGCGGGTCGTCGTCCTCGTCCACGTGGACGATCTCCTCCACGTCCGCGGCGATCCGATGGTCCGAGTGGTGGTCGAACCCCTCGTTCACCGGCATGCCGAGCGCCTTCGCCGCCAGCGGCCAGGTCACGTCCACCGTGAACCACTCGTCGCGGAACGCGTCCAGCTGCACCCGCAGGAACGTGTGCACGTCCGGCACCGGTGCCTTCCGTGCCTCATCGAGGAGGTCGGGCGGCAGCCACGGACTGTTCTCCGGCGTGAAGTGGTGCGTGGCGTGGATGATGATCACGCTCGCGCCCAACTCCTCCAGCACGGCACCCAGCAGGTAGTGCTTCCCCGAGCACGTCCCGCGCCACTCCTCGATCACCGTCTCCGGCCGCCGGTCCGAGGCGCGCTGGTACGGCAGGTCACGCACGATCCGCACCGCC
>SCVR01000118.1 GCA_004296805.1 Dehalococcoidia bacterium | reverse complement strand
CGCGACGCACCAGGTGGACGGGGAGCGCATCGAAGAACTCGTTGCTGATGACGACACCGGTCACCTGATCTGGACGCGTCAGCCACTCTGAGGCGAGCGCGTGTTCCACCTCGAACCCTGCACTGGCGAGGTGGGCGCGCTGGTCGGCCAGGCGGTTCGGGTGCCCGTCCAGCATCACCGGCCGGACGGCTGCAAAGCAGTGAGGAGCGCGGGCGCGTAGCCACGTCAGCATCGAGCGCATGAACGCGCCGCTGCCACATCCCAGCTCGATCAGCGCGAACGGCGATGGCTCCCCAAGCCGCTGCCAGCACTCGAGCACCTGCCGCGCCCACAGGTACCCGAAGACCGGGTGCACCTCAGGGCTGGTCTCATAGTCGCCATCGCGGCCCCAGCGCAGCCCCGGCTGGCTGTAGTAGCCATGCTCGGGATGCCCGAGGGCCATCGCCATGAACTTCGCGAACGTGATTCGTCCACCCGCCCTCTCGATCTCATCGACGAGGAGTGGCTGGAGCGGCGTCTGTGTCGCCAGTGCAAACTCGTCCGCGAGCGCGAAGTCGTCGGTCTCGGGGGTCGTGTCCTCGCTCATATCGCGTTCAGGACGGTGATCCGGTTCGACGTGATCCGGTCGACACCCCACGCCTTCAGGTCCAGCGCGCGCGCCGCGTCGTCCACAGTCCACACGCCAATGTCGCCCGCGCGCATCCGAAGAGCGGTCACTTCGTCCGGCGTGTGTAGCAACGAGTGTCGGATCACCACGGGCGTGGGCCCGAGTGCGCCAGCGTCGCGCCCCGCGAGGTAGCGACGCAAGTGCTGCTCGTCTCCGATCGAGTAGGCAACCTCGATGCCCGGCAGCCACGCGCGGACTCGGTCGGCAAGATGCCAATCCTCGCACGTCACGCGCAGCCGGGAGTGGTCCACGTGCTCGAGGGCCCGCGCGAGGTCAGGGGCGGGGTCGCCTGCCCACGCTCGGAGGTCGAGCACGAGCGCGGCCTGCTCCATCACGTCCAACAGCGCCTCCAGCGGGATAGGGAGCAGGCGTGTGACTCCGCGGCGGCTGACGCCGAATGGCGACTTGCCGATCGGCCGTTCGTGGTGCGCGACCAGTCGACCGCCCACCGACCATAGGTCTGCCTCGACCGCGTCGACGGCGGGATGGTGGCTCAGCGGGAGTGTGGTGAGGTCGTTCCCTGCGCGGTGCAGGATGCGCTGGACGGGCATCGGAGGTGCGCCGGGCCGGGGGCTAGCGGACGTTGGTGGCGCCGAGCGCCTGCACGAACACCGAGCGCGGACGCGCGTGGTCGAGTTCGATGAGGAAGATGCTCTGCCACTGTCCGATGTGCGCAGCGCCATTGTGGACCGGCACGGTCTCTGACGCGCCGAGGAACAACTGCTGGCAATGCGCGTGCCCGTTGGCGCACTCTCGGTCGGTCATGTGCACCGTACGGATCGAAAAGTCGTTGTGCTCGTAGTAGTCGCCGGCCGGGACGATCCGCGACAGCACCCGCGCCATGTCGTTGAGCAGCAGCGGCTCGTGCTCATTGATGACGATCGCTGCCGTCGTGTGGTTCGAGACGATCGCGACCTGCCCGAACTCGACGCCTGAACGCGCGACCACGTTCTGCACATCCGCGGTGATGTCGATGAACTCGAGGGCGTGTGAGGTGTGGTACTCAAGCGTCTCGGCGTAGGCGACGAAATGAGAGGCAGGTACCTGCGCCGCGTGGAGCGGGCGCGCGTCCGGGCGCGGGATGCTTTCGACCACGGAGGCCTCCGGCTGTCGCGGGCCGGGCGGTGGGTGCCCAGACCTCGGAACGTGCTGTCGAGGGTATCAGCGCCCGCGAGCGGCGGGCTAGCGGGCGCTGTCGGGCCGGTGGCGGCGGAGCGAACGGACAGCCTCGGTCACCGTCTGGATGTCCCGCGCGCCGGCCCGGAACCGCACGTACTCCTCCAGGTCGCGGAGCGCTGAATCCACCTCGCCGAGGCGCTCCCGGAGCATCCCGCGGTCGCGGATCTCGTCCAGGTCCCAGGGGAACATGGCGATCAGTAGGTCGATCACCCGTGCCGCCCGGTCCTCGTCCCCGCGCTGTAGGTAACCCGCCTTCAGGTTGTGGAGCAGCCGCTGGATCACCTGCCGGGGCGACAGCGTGGCCAGGTAGTGCTCCTTGAATGGCACCCGCGCCCCGAAGATGTTCCGCAGCAGCACCTGGCAGTCACGGGCGGTGAGCAGCCTTCCGAAGTTGAAGACATCGATCAACACGGTGTCGGCCTCGTCGGTCACACCGGCGGGCGTGTACCGGCAGATGACGTGGCCCGGCAACCCGACGGGCCGCACGTTGAGGCCGACGCGCTGGCAGACCTCGGCGTAGAGGATCGCAAGTGTGACCGGGATCCCCACGCGCTCTGACAGCACCTCGTTCAGGTAGAGGTTCTTCGGGTCGTCGTAGAACTCGCTGTTCCCGCGGAACCCGAGTTCGCGGTAGAGGTACCGGTTGATCCCTCGGACGACGAAGTGGGGCGTCTGACGTTCGGGGTCGCGTCCCAGTTGATGGCTGAGCGTGTCCGCCATGTCCTGCAAGCGACGCTCGTAGGCGTCCACATCGATCTCGGGGTATTCGGACTGTGCGATGACGAGGGCCGCGCGGGCCATCGGCACTTCGTCAGCAGGCCCGCTCACGGCTTCACGGAACCGCGTGAGCGTGTCTTCGAACGTGATCACCGATTGATCCGAGAGCGGGCAGGTGTCAGCCCCTCGAAGGAGATGATCTTCGCCGCGAGCGCTGCAAGCATCAGCAGGACGCCCAGGGTGAGTTCGTTCGGTTGCTGGGTCGCAAAGGCGAGGAACGGCATCGAGCTGAGCCCTACGAATCCGGAGAACCGCTTCCGCCGTGTGCCGACGAACAGCACGAAGGTGAGCACCAGCGCGGCCAGGGTCACCATGGGCACCATGGCCAGCCACGCGCCCACCGTGGTCGCGGTGCCGTTGCCGCCTCTGAACCTCAGGAAGACGGAGTAGTCGTGCCCGAGGATCGCCGCGAGGCCAGCGAAGATCGCGAGCGTGTGGTTGTCGCCGCTGGCCCAGTACGCCAGTCCGACGGCGGCCGTGCCCTTGCCGATGTCGCCCGCGGCGGCCACGAGGGCCGGCGTGAGGCCGATGTTGTCCCACACGTTCATCACGCCGGGGTTGCCGTCCCCGATGTGGTGGATGTCCCGGCCGCCGGTCCAGATGAACGCGACGATGTACGACGCCGGCACTGAGCCGAGCAGATACGCAGTGGCGAGGATCATCGCGACGGTCACCACGGCCTCCGGAACTCGAATCGCATGATACCGCGTGCCCATCGGAGCGCGCCCAGCGTCCGTCACCGACGGGATGCCTGCGTCTCGTCAGCGAGCCTCGTCGACCGAGCGGCGGCTGGAGAACCCGGATGTGCGAGGGTGCCACCAGTCGATGGTGTCCTCGCCGGCGCGCCAGCACCAGTAGGCTAGGACACCGTGGATCGTGGTGGGGAAGTCGATCAGACCTTCGTCCAAGCCCTTGATCTCCGCGCCCGCCGAGGTGATGACGGAGATCTGGCGTTGCGCCTGCTCGCCGAGGCGTCGCTGTTCGCGGTTCACCTCGCGAATACGGCGCTCACCAACCACCCCGTTGTTGAGGTGACGACGGTTCAGCGCGTTCAATTCGTCCTTCACAGCGCGGAGGGTCCGCTGCGTCTGCTGCAGTGCCACCACGGTGTCGCGGATGGTCAGAAGGGCAGCCCGGGCTTCCTCGAGCGTGAAGTCACCTGCGGGCATCGCTGGCTAGTCCGGTCGTTCCCCGGTGGTCTCTTCCGGCGCCCCGTACACCTCGTCCTCGACGACAGAGGCGCTCCAGGTGCTGCTGGACGACCACATCTCCTGCGGATCGAAGCCGAGCGCGCCCGTCGCGGCCCGCTCGACCGCCTCGCGCAGCGACGACAGATCCCCACCAAAGGCCGCCACGCCGAAGTTCACGCCAAAGGCGGCGAGGGGTGACGGGATGTGCAGCCAGGACCACGGCGCGTCCTTCACCCGCAGCGCGGCGACGATGCCGGGGACGACGTCCTGCGGGCGCAGGGTGACCCGCCGCAGATCCATGCCCATCGGATCGAGGCCCGCCTCTTGGCGCCGTCGCGCCTCCAGCA